>CACZPL010000034.1 GCA_902783015.1 uncultured Lachnospiraceae bacterium | reverse complement strand
GGGAAGCTCGTCTACACCGACGCGCTGATCGAGAAGGCCCGGAAGGCGTTTGGCGCGGAGCTGCCGAAGACGGTGGCGTGTGAAGACATCGAGAAGACGGCGAAGGACATCCTGACCTATCACCGCGCGAAGGAGGTCGACGACCGCCTGATATCCATCGAAGATATTATTTCACTGATAGAGGAATTATAGAAATGAATGTAAATGAACTGATCGCGGCCACCGGTGCAGAGTTTTTCACCGGCGTGCCGGATTCCCAATTAAAGCAGCTCTGTGATGCCCTGTACGAGCGTTACGGCATCGGCAAGGAGCACATCATCGCGGCCAACGAGGGAAATGCCGTAGGTCTTGCCGCAGGCTACCATCTTGCAACGGGCAAGGTTCCCGTAGTCTACATGCAAAACAGCGGCCTCGGAAACATTGTAAATCCCGTGGCTTCCCTCTTAAACAACAAGGTGTACGGGATCCCGTGCATCTTCATCGTGGGCTGGCGCGGCGAGCCCGGCGTGCACGATGAACCGCAGCACATCTATCAGGGCGAGATCACGCTTTCCCAGCTTGATCTGCTCGGCATCAAACATTTTGTTCTCACCAAGGAATCTACTGCCACAGAGCTTCAATCTGCCATGGATGCCTTTCAGCCGCTGCTTGCCGCAGGCGAGAGCGTTGCCATCGTGGTAAAGAAAGGGGCGCTCACAAAGGATGCGCCCGTCACCTATAAAAACGGGTACGAGATGACACGCGAGCGTGCCATCGAGATCATATCGGACATTGCCGGAGACGGGGTGATCGTCTCAACTACCGGCAAGGCTTCCCGGGAGCTCTTTGAGATCCGTGAGGGACGAAAGCAGGGACACGGACAGGATTTCCTGACCGTCGGTTCCATGGGTCACGCATCCTCCATTGCCCTTTCCATTGCCTTGAACAAACCGGAGAAAAAGGTCTGGTGCGTGGACGGCGACGGTGCAGCCCTGATGCATATGGGCGCCATGGGCGTGATCGGGGCAAACCAGCCGACCAACCTTGTACACATCGTATTAAACAACGAAGCCCACGAGACCGTGGGTGGGATGCCCACCGTGAGCAAGCACCTGCATCTCGTCGCCATCGCCAAGGGCTGCGGCTACGAGAACGCATCCCATGTCGATAACGAGGATCAGCTCACTTTTGCGCTGCTTGCCGCAAAGGATGCGAAGCTTCTCACCTTCCTCGAGGTGCGCTGTGCCTTGGGCGCGCGGGATGATCTCGGCAGACCGACCACAACCCCCAAGGAAAACAAGGCTGCGTTTATGGAGTACCTATGTCGGAATTAGATGAAAAATACATGAAGGAAGCGTTGCGGCAGGCAAAGAAGGCCTATTCCATCGGGGACACTCCCATCGGGTGCGTGATCGTATATGAAAATAAGATCATTGCCCGCGGCTATAACCGCAGAAACAAGGATAAAACGACCTTAGCCCATGCGGAGCTGATGGCGATCAAAAAGGCCACAAAGGTGATCGGCGACTGGCGTTTGGAGGACTGCACCCTGTATGTAACCTTGGAGCCCTGCCAGATGTGCGCGGGGGCCATCGTGCAGGCACGGATCCCGCGGGTCGTGATCGGCTGTATGAACAAGAAAGCCGGCTGCGCCGGATCGATCATCAACCTGCTCGATATGAAGGAGTTTAACCATCAGGTAGACGTCACGCGGGGCGTTATGGAAGATGCGTGCTCCGCACTTATGACTTCATTTTTTAAAGACTTACGAGGAGGGAAAAAACTTGGCACCTGAACTCATGGAAACGGAACGACTGCTCCTCCGCGTGGAGCATGAGGATGCTGCCGCGCGAGTCTTGGACCTCTATCTTCGAAATCGCGATGAATTCGAAGCCTATGAACCTACCCGGCCGGAGGGCTTTTATACGGAGGACTTTCACCGGCAGGTATTACGCCGCGAATACAATATGTACCTCTCCGAGCAGTTTCTGCGCTACCACCTCTATTTCAAGGAACAGCCGGAATACTGTGTCGGGTCCTTAAACTTCAATATCAGAAATGACGGCAATATCTTCTGTGAGATCGGCTATAAGATCGAGCACACCTTGTGGAACCAAGGTGTTGCCACCGAAGCGGTAGTGGCCGGCATCGAGATCATGCAGGACTATTACCCCATCACCCGGGTGGATGCGCGTATCCTCGGCACAAACAAAAAATCCCGCCATCTGGTGAAGAAGCTGGGATTTGTATTCATGTGCGAGGAACCGCAGAGTGCGAATATCCTCGGCAAGGATGTGGATATCACAAGATATACCTTAGCGTTATAAAGAAAACGGAGCGACAAATGCCGCTCCGCTTTTTTGACTGACGGATCAGTCGATATACTTGAATTGTACGGTTCTGTAGAGGTCTGACTTCTCATGATGTACGCGAACCTCAAGGTAAGATAGGCTTCCTGTAAAAGCAAAGCTCTTGGAAACCTTGGATGCAGTCAGGTTGGTCTTGGAGATCGATGTAGAACCGCTGTTGTAGTAATAATAGCTTACAATCTTCCATCCGCTGTTTGTCGCGATCGTAGTTTTGCCCTTGGACTTCACGATCGGAAGCATCGTGTACTGATAATCCTTGTTCTTAAATCCGGCTGCAAGCTTCTTAGAACCGATGTTAAAGGTCTTGAACGGATTACCTGCCGGTCTGATCTTAACTGTGGTAGAGAGCGCACGACCATTAACTGTACAGGTGATGGTTGTTGTCAGGGCCTTGGAGGGTACCTTGAATGTGATCTTACCGCCTGCTCTTAAGTAAAGCTTTACATTGGAGTTGCTGCTCTTTAAGTTCTTGACATCACTCTTCTTCAGGCTGCTGCCGTACATAATGCTGATGCTTGCAAAGTTCAGATCCGAAGTACCTGCATAGTAAAACGTATAGGTTGATGCTCTGAACTGGTAGTTATAATCATACGCTGCCTTTGTTTCCTTTGCCGGAACAGCTACGATGATGGAGAGTGCCATCACCAGTGTGAGTACGGCTGAAACCAATTTCTTTGTTACTTTTTTCATACGTTTCCTCCTATTATATGTATGAGTTTTTAGTGCTGTTTGGTATAATACCATATCACATGAGCTATTTCAATACCATAATTTAAAAGAGTGCGCCTTTTTGGCGCACCCTTTATTTCTGCTCTGATATCTTACAGCTGCGGGCCTGCTGCAACAAGTGCCTTGCCTGCCTCGTTGGTCTCATATTTCTTGAAGTTCTTGATGAAACGCTCTGCAAGATCCTTTGCCTTGGTCTCCCACTCGGAAGCGTCGGCATAGGTATCTCTCGGATCGAGGATCTCGGTGGAAACGCCCGGAAGCTCTGTCGGTACCTCGAAATCGAAGTACGGGATCTTCTTGGTCGGTGCGTTCTTGATGTCACCGTTTAAGATGGCATCGATGATACCTCTGGTATCCGGAATGGAGATTCTCTTGCCTGTGCCGTTCCAGCCTGTGTTTACAAGATAAGCCTTTGCACCGCTCTTCTCCATCTTCTTAACAAGCTCCTCCGCATACTTTGTCGGATGCAGCTCCAGGAATGCCTGGCCGAAGCAGGCTGAGAAGGTCGGGGTCGGCTCGGTGATACCGCGCTCTGTACCTGCAAGCTTTGCGGTAAATCCGGACAGGAAGTAATACTGTGTCTGCTCCGG
>CACZPL010000033.1 GCA_902783015.1 uncultured Lachnospiraceae bacterium | reverse complement strand
AGGGCCTCTACCGGGGAATGCGGGTCAGCGCCCCGGGAGAGACCATCTCCGTCCCGGTCGGAGCTCCCACCCTGGGCCGCATGTTCAACGTCCTGGGAGAACTCATTGACGGAGGAGATCCCCTGCCGGAGCACACCCAGCGCATGAGCATCTACCGGAATCCTCCGGGCTTTGATGAGCAGGATCCCTCCGCAGAAATTCTGGAAACAGGCATTAAGGTCATCGACCTCCTAGCCCCCTATGCCCGGGGCGGCAAAGTGGGTCTCTTCGGCGGTGCGGGTGTGGGCAAGACTGTCCTCATTCAGGAGCTCATCCACAACGTGGCCATGGAGCACGGCGGCTATTCCATCTTTACCGGTGTCGGTGAGCGAAGCCGTGAGGGTAACGACCTCTGGAACGAGATGAAGGAGAGCGGAACCATCGACAAGACGGCCATGGTGTTCGGGCAGATGAACGAGTCTCCCGGCGTGCGTATGCGCGTGGCGCTCTCGGGTCTTACCATGGCGGAATACTTCCGCGACGTGGAAAACCGGGATGTGCTGCTGTTTATCGATAACATCTTCCGCTTCGTGCAGGCGGGATCCGAGGTATCCACGCTGCTCGGGCGTATGCCCTCGGCGGTGGGCTACCAGCCGACCCTTGCCAATGAGATGGGAGAACTGCAGGAGCGGATTACCTCCACGGGGAGCGGCTCCGTAACATCCGTACAGGCGGTTTACGTGCCGGCGGATGACCTGACAGACCCTGCCCCCGCCACCACATTTACCCATCTGGATGCGACCACCGTGCTCTCGCGTAAGATCGCAGAGCAGGGCATCTATCCCGCAGTAGATCCCCTGGCGTCCACCTCGCGGATCCTGGAGGTGGATACCGTGGGAGAGGAGCATTACAACTGCGCAAGACAGGTACAGGAGTACCTGCAGAAATACAATGAGTTGCAGGATATCATCGCGATCCTCGGCATGGACGAGCTTTCCGATATGGACAAGGCCATCGTCAACCGTGCCAGAAAGATCCAGCGTTTCCTGGCACAGCCCATGTTTGTGGCAGAGAAGTTTACCGGAACACCGGGTGTGTTCGTGCCGCTTGCCGAGACGGTGAAGGGCTTTACCGCCATCCTGTCCGGCGAGTACGACGATCTGCCGGAAGCGGCCTTCTACAATGTGGGAACCATCAAGGACGCGCTTGTGAAGGCGGAGAAGATCCAAAAAGGCGAATTGTAATCGAGGAGATCCATGAGTTCATTTAAAACCAGCATCTACAAGTCAAACGGTGTGTTCTTCGAGGGCGAGCTCGAGAGCCTTGTCGTGCCGACGACGGACGGCATGTACGGCGTGCTCGCGAAGCACAGGAACGTCGTGGTTGCTATTGTGCCGGGCGAGATGCACTTTAACAAGCCGGGCAAGGAGACAGTCTATGCGCATATCACGGAGGGAATGCTGCGCGTGTGGGACGGCGAGGTGCTGATCCTGTGCGAGAGCGCGGAATACCCGGAGGATATGGCTGCGAAGATGGAACGTGAACGCGAGGAAGAAAAGCACGAGGCCGCCATGCAAAAGCGGAGCGTGCAGGAATATCTCGAGGCCGAGATGATGCTGCAGCGCGCGGTATCCGGACTCAGAAAACACGATATTCATCACGGATAGAAAATGGCTGTGTGTTATCATTGACACACAGCCATTCTCGTAAGAAGGAGTTATCATGTATAAGCTTGCAATTTTCGATATGGACGGAACGATCTTGGACACCCTGACAGACCTTGCATCCGCGATCAACCATGCGCTTGAGGCATGCGGGTTTCCCGCGCGCACCGTGGATGAGGTGCGCATGTTTGTGGGAAACGGGATCTTAAAGCTCGTGGAGCGGGCAGTTCCCGCCGGGAGTACGCAGGAGGAAAAAGACCGTGTCAAGGCGGCCTTTGACGCGTACTATCAGGAACACTGCCTCGATGAGACCAGGCCTTATGCCGGGATTGTCGATGTGATCAGGGATCTGCGCAGCGCAGGTGTCAAAACGGCCTGTGTATCCAATAAGCCGGATTACGGTGTGCAGTCGCTTTGTGACAGGTTTTTCCCGGGATTGTTTGACCATGCGGTTGGCATGAAGCCGGGGATGGCGGTCAAACCCGCGCCGGATGCGGTGTATGATGTGTTTGATGCTTTAAAGACCGAAGCGTCCGAGGCGGTTTATATCGGTGATTCCGATGTGGATCTGATGACTGCAAAGAACGCCGGGACGGACTGTATCTCGGTTCTTTGGGGCTTTCGCGACAAGGCTTTTCTCACGGAACACGGAGCCGCCGTTTTTGCCGAAAAACCGGAAGAATTATTGACAATCTGTCTATGAACGGATACAATGGATGTAGTTTTGAAAACTACATGTAATCATGTTGCAAACCGCAAAGAGCGGACATGAGAAAAGAGGAGTATTATGGCAGGAATGTTTCAGCCGGAGCCCGGTGTTGCCGGGCGCTATATAGATACCATCGTGGATGAAGACGGATTGCTTTGTGACATCCGGTTCCACGACACGGAAAAATTCAATTTTGCTTTTGATATCGTGGATGAGATCGCGAAGAAAACACCGGACAAGCTTGCCATGCTCCATGTGGACAAGGAAGGCCATGAACGCCGGTTTACCTTCGGCGATATGATGGAGTATTCCAACCGGGCAGCAAATTATTTCCGCTTTTTGGGCATTAAAAAGGGCGATCGCGTGATGCTCGTGTTAAAGAGACATTACCAGTTCTGGTTTTCCATGCTGGCATTAAACAAGATCGGTGCCATTGCGATCCCGGCCTCCTATCTGCTCATGAAGAAGGATTTCGAATATCGCTTTAAGGCGGGTAAGATCAGTGCGATCCTCTGTACGGCAGACGGAAAATGTGCCGGCGAGGTCGACAAGGCATTAAAAAGCTACGAGGGCATGAAGGCAAAGGTCATGGTGGGGGCAAAGGCACAGGCCGGCTGGCGGAATTTCAACCGCGACATCCGGTTTTTCTCGGATGTGTTTAAGAGAAAGTCGCAGTCTCCCGGCGGGAACGACCCCATGCTCATGTTCTTTACCTCGGGAACGACCTCGTATCCGAAGATGGCGCTGCACAATTATAAATATGCGCTCGGACACTATGTGACCGCCAAATATTGGCACCAGGTAGATCCGGACGGCATTCATTTTACCGTCAGCGACACAGGCTGGGCAAAGGCTATGTGGGGCAAGCTGTACGGCCAGTGGCTGTGCGGTGCGGCTACATTCACCTACGACTACGATGAGTTTTTGGCAAATGATATATTGGAAAAGATCGGAAAGTACAAGATCACCACGTTTTGTGCACCGCCCACGGTATACCGCGTACTGGTACATATGAAGCTTGAGGACTATGATCTCTCCTCGCTACAGGCGGTGACTACGGCGGGAGAGGCGTTAAACCCGGAAATCTTCGAACGCTTCTATAAGGCGACGGGGCTTCGGATATTAGAGGGCTTCGGGCAGTCGGAGAGCACCATGATCGTAGGCAACATCAAGGGAATCGCTCCGAAGGCCGGATCCATGGGAAAACCGAATCCGACCTACAAGGTGGAGATCCTCCATTCCGACGGCAGACCGTGCGAAGACCGCGAGACGGGAGAACTCTGCGTGGATGTGCGTGACGGCTGGCCGGCAGGGTTGTTCATGGGCTATTATCTGGATGAACAGCGCACGGAAAACGTGATCTATAACGGATACTATCATACGGGCGATACAGCCTACCGGGATGATGAGGGATATTACTGGTATGTGGGACGTGTGGATGATGTGATCAAGTCCACGGGTTATCGTGTGGGCCCGTTTGAGATCGAGAACGAGATCATGAAGCTGCCCCACGTACTCGAGTGTGCGGTGACCGCCGTACCCGATGCGATCCGGGGACAGGCGATCAAGGCAAGCGTGGTGCTGACCGAGGGCGTCGAGGGTACGGATTCGCTGAAAAAACAGATGATGCGCACCTTAAAGACTCAGCTTGCGTCCTATAAACGACCGAAGATCCTTGAGTTTGTCAGGGAGCTTCCCAAGACCTCCAGCGGCAAGATCCGCCGCGCAGCAATCAAAGAAAGGGACTACAAAGAACATGAAGAATAGACTTGTGATCACCGGCATGGGTGCAGTCACACCCTGCGGGATCGGTGTGGATAATTTTTGGCAGGGGCTCATTTCCGGCAAGAGTGCGGTGGGAGAGATCTCGCGTTTCGATGCTTCCGCGCTTCCGGTTCGCTTTGCGGCCGAGGTGAAGGATTTCGAACCCACGGATTTTATGGATAAAAAGCATGTACGAGAGATGGATCTCTTTATGCAGTTCGGCTATGCCGCTGCGACGGAGGCTTTGCGGGATGCCGGTTTTGAGGAAGAGGGAAAGCTGCACGGAATCGATCCGGAGCGCTTCGGCATTGCACTCGGCACGGCCTATGCGGGCATGACCACCATTGCCGAGACACAGGACGGCCTTTCCAAGGGGCTCCACTCCAAGGTCAGTCCGCGTTTTGTACCGAAGGTGATCGGTAATATCGCGGCGGCACAGATCGCCATCGCAAAGGGAATCCGCGGACCGAGCATGACTGTGACGACGGCCTGCTCCTCGGGCGGAGATGCCATCGGGATCGGAGCCATGCTGGTTGCGGCCGGAGAGGCGGACGCCGCACTTTGCGTAGGCGCGGAGGCTGCCATCAATCCGCTGAATATTTTGGGACTTTCGTCTGCTCATGCGCTTTCCACAAGAAATGATGCGCCCGAAAAGGCATCCCGCCCCTTTGACAAGGATCGGGACGGCTTTGTGATGGGAGAGGGCGGCGGTGCGATCGTGATCGAGACGGAGGAGCACGCGAAGGCGCGCGGCGCTAAGATCTACGCGGTTCTCCTTTCCTGCACCAACAGTACGGACGGTTATCATGTCACATCACCGCATCCCGAGGGGATCGGTGCCATCTATTGCATGGAACGATGCATCAAGAAGGCGGGGCTTACACCTGCGGATGTGGACTATATCAATACCCACGGGACCTCGACACCCATGGGTGATATCATAGAGACCAAGGCGATCCATACGTTGTTCGGCGAAGCCGTGGGATCCCTTGCGGTTTCATCGACAAAGGGAACCACGGGTCATATGATGGGGGCCGGCGGCGTGACGGAGACCATCGCCTGTGTGAAGGCGGTCACGGAGGGAATCGTTCCGCCGACACTGAATCTCGATACCCCGGATCCGGAATGCGATCTTGACTATGTACCGAAGGAAGCGCGCAGGAAGGATGTGCGCGTTGCCATGTCGAACGCATTCGGCTTCGGAGGGCAGAATTCTTCCGTTATGGTCGGAAGATACGAGTGATCATGCCGGAGGCACGAAACAAAAAAGGAATATCGGGCAGTACATTAAAGCTGATCGCCATGCTCACCATGCTGATCGATCATATCGGCGCAAGCCCCGTGCATGAGCTTATGGTGACGGATCCGGCCAACTTCGACGGCGGGCGGAAAAGGATCACGTTTATTGTAGTGCTGTACTATGTGATGCGATGCATCGGAAGACTGTCGTTTCCGATCATTATCTTCCTCTTGACGGAAGGCTATATGCATACCAAAAACCGCTGGGCCTATCTGGCACGGCTGTTTTTGTTTGCGCTTGTCTCGGAGGTACCCTTTGACCTGGCGTTCAATATCAAATCTTCGGATTATAATGCCGGAAAGGTGCTGGAGTTTACCTATCAAAATGTATATTTCACACTGGTGATCGGGCTTTTGACCATCATCTTTATAGACGCTTTCTGGAAGACCTCCTACGATTATTATATGCGACTCTCCGCCTGTATTGTCGCAGTCGGTGCGGGCTGTGCCCTTGCCTGGTTCCTGAAATCGGATTACGACGCCTGGGGCGTTTTTGCCATCGTGACAGCGTATATTTTAAGACGTTATCCCGTTCCCTTGCGCATGGCGGGTGCACCCTTCGTGCTCACGGTGATGCAGCTTTACGAGGGTTCGCTTCCCTCGGAGGTATTTTCGTTTTTGAATGTCTGGCCCGCGATGTATTACAACGGCAAGCGAGGGTGGAACGTGAAATGGGCGTTTTATTTCTTTTATCCGGTTCATCTGTTGACCCTGGGTCTGATAAAACTGCTTATATTGTAAATAACACTTGCATTACATCTTGCGTTATGTTATACTATCGCCCTGTGATATATTTTTCATATATTCCTTGCTCCCTTTTTAGGGGGCCATCAGTCCATAAGGAGGTGTAAGACATGAACAAGTATGAGTTAGCGCTGGTTGTGAGTTCAAAGGTGGAAGATGAAGCCAGAGACGCAGCCGTAGAGAAGGCGAAAGCCATCATCGAGAAAGCTGGCGGTACGATCACGGATGTCGAGGATTGGGGCAAGAAGCGTCTTGCT
>CACZPL010000032.1 GCA_902783015.1 uncultured Lachnospiraceae bacterium | reverse complement strand
TCAGTACTATTATATTACTATCCTGCTCTTCGTCAACCAGTTTATAGCCTTTTATGAACTCCCAATCGATAAAGGTCGTGCCGACCAGAGCCCCTTCCGGAGTCAGGCCGCTCGCAATGCGGGTCGACAGCACGATAAAGAGTACAAAAAGCAGGAGCGCGGGGATGAACTGATAGATATGGAATGCGCAGAGCACGCAAATGGCAACAAGCCCGAGGTTCGCATAGATGACCTCCGCCCTGCTCTGCTTGTGGTGCAGTCTGCTCTTGATGATGATGCTCTCCTTGCGCCTGATTGCCTTCGCGCAGAGCACCGTGGCAACACCGAAAGCGAAAAACAGCACAAACGCGAGCACGCCGATCCATACATCCATGAGTTTCTCCCAAAATAAGCGGATGTGCATGCACATCCGCCCATTCAATCTACTTTTTTAACAACGTATACATAACCGCCTTCTCAGCGTGGCGGCGGTTTTCTGCCTGATCCAGAATGTGAGTGAGATTCTTGTCGATCACGCTCTGCGAGATCTCGAAGCCCTGATGCATCGGCATGTCATGGAACACGATAGCCTTGCTTCCCGCAAGGAACTCATCATTTAACTGGTAGGGCATCATCTTGCCCATGATCTCTTCCTTCTTCATTGCATAAGCGGGATCGTTGAAGAATTCCATATCAAGCCAGGTATCCGTATAGAGCACATCCATATCCTTCACGTAGGACTTTGCCTCGTCCATGCTCATGGTCGGGTCGAGCTCCACGTAATGGCCGGTTGCCTTTGCCTCCTCGTAGAAGGATGCATCGCAGGCCGTGTCGTTTACCAACGGAGTCAGGCCGTAGATGGTACCCTGCTTCATCTTGGCGAAGAACTCGACCAAGGAGTTAAACACATTGTTCTTTGCGCCCACATAAAGGAGCTTCACGTTCAAGGAACCGAACTTCTCCATGATGGTCAGCGCATCTGCCAAAATCTGGCAGGGATGATAGGAATTGTCGCAGCCGTTGATAAAGGGAACCGTCACGTTTCTGCCGAAGAGCTCCACAGTCTCATTCTTAACCAGACGTGCCATGATGATATCCACGTTGCGGCACACATACTTGATCTCGGAAACCGGCTCACCCAGGGTAAAGTTCGTGTCCTCCCAAACCTGGTTGAAATAGCTTCCACCGAGCTCCGTGATGCCGGTGGTAAAGGAGAGGAAGGTCCGGGTGGATGTCTTCTCAAAGAGGGTGTAGAGTTTTTTTCCTTTCAGGGACTCGCTGTATTTTGCGGGATCCTTCTTCATATCAAGTGCAAGCGCAAGAATCTCGGACAGCTCCTCTGCCGTGAAATTCTTGAAGTTCAACATATTCTTCATGTTTTGTTTTTCCTTTATTATAAATATTTCTTCAGCGTATCCGCTTTATCGGTGTGCTCCCAGGGTACATCGATATCCGTTCTTCCGAAGTGGCCGTAGGCTGCTGTCTTTCTGTAGATCGGTCTCCTGAGGTCGAGCATCTTGATGATCCCCGCCGGGCGAAGATCAAAGTTCTCGCGAACGATCTCCACAAGCTTTTCATCGGACAGCTTGCCGGTACCGAAGGTGTCTACCATGATAGACGTCGGTCTTGCCACACCGATGGCATAGGAGAGCTGGATCTCACATTTATCAGCAAGGCCTGCCGCAACAATGTTCTTAGCAACATATCTTGCCGCATAGGCTGCGGAACGGTCCACCTTTGTCGGGTCCTTGCCGGAGAATGCGCCGCCGCCGTGGCGCGCATAACCGCCGTAGGTGTCCACGATGATCTTTCTTCCGGTCAGTCCGGAGTCGCCGTTCGGACCGCCTACCACGAAGCGTCCCGTCGGGTTGATAAAGAACTTGGTGTTTTCGTCCACCATGTCCTGCGGTAATACTTCATCAAAGATATATTTCTTCACATCCGCGTGTACCTGCTCCTCGGTTGCATCCTCGCTGTGCTGCGTGGAAAGGACCACCGCGTCGAGTCTGGCCGGCTTGCCCTCCTCATCGTACTCCACGGTCACTTGTGTCTTTCCATCCGGGCGAAGATAGGGGATGGTTCCGTCCTTTCTCACCTTGGACAGGCGAAGTGCCAGCTTATGTGCCAGTGAGATCGGATAGGGCATCAACTCCTCCGTCTCGTTTGTCGCATAACCGAACATCATGCCCTGGTCGCCGGCGCCGGTCTCAAGCGGATCCATCTCGCCGTCACGTGCCTCGAGGGCCTTGTTCACACCCTGGGCAATATCCGGCGACTGCTCATCGATGGCGGTGATCACGCCGCAGGTGTCACAGTCAAATCCGAACTTTGCACGGTCATAGCCGATCTCGCGGATCGTCTCACGCACGGTCTTTTGAATGTCGACATACGCGCTGGTTGTGATCTCACCCATCACGAGCACGAGGCCCGTGGTCACTGCAGTCTCACAAGCCACACGGCTCATGGGATCCTGCTCGAGCATCGCGTCCAAGATGGCATCCGAGATCTGGTCGCAGATCTTATCCGGATGTCCCTCGGTCACGGACTCTGATGTAAAAAGTCTTCGTTCCATTTTATTTCCTCCGATATTCCTATTGTAATCTTTTATTTATGGCTTCCGCCAGCTTTGCATTGTCGTCGAGATCCGCCTTGCCCTGCGGCCAGCCGAGGCCCACACGGTCCCCGCTGTTTCTGGGGATCAGATGCAGGTGGAAGTGATGTACGGTCTGTCCGGCGCACTCCCCGTTGTTCTGGATCAGGTTCATGCCCTCACAGCCGGTCTCCTCCTTGAGCGCTGCCGCGATATCGGTGGCAAGTGTAAACAGCTTGCCGGCCACAGCCTTGTCAAGCTCAAATATATTGCTGTAATGATTTTTCGGAATGATCAGCGCATGTCCGCGAGATGCGGGTGCCACATCCAAAAAGCATTTGAATTCATCGTTTTCAAAGATCGTTGCGCTCGGGATCTCGCCCTTGCCGATCTTGCAGAATAAGCAATCGTCCTTTGTCATAAACAGTTTCTCCTTTCAGGATTCAGGCTTTATAGCCGCGTGTGGAATAATCCACACCCTGTACGCTCTCGTTGAGCGTTCCCTTTCCGTAGGTCAGGCCGGCGTACACCTGATGGGTGTTCTTCATCACCGGGCCCTCCGTGTCGATCTCGTGCAAATGCTCCAAACCGACTTTTAGATTATCTACGATTTTCAAACATCTGTCAAGCTCATCCGGTGCCCCGATCAGCACGGAATTGTTCAACTTCTGATATACAAACCGCAGGATAGAGGACACACGGTACCCTAACGGATCGCGTCTGTCAAAACAGGAGATGAGCTCGTTTGTGCTGCGCCGCGCCATTTCGAGGTTCTTCTCAAAAGGCTCGGCCGAACCGAGGCTGTAGGCCTCGATCGCATCCGACATATAAATATGCACCATGTCCGTGAGCACCAGGATCAGGCCGCTGTGGTTGGCCTGACTCGTGCGCAGGGTGAGTTCCTGAATTTGTTCTTTTGTCATATCATAACCCTCCGAATACTGAAAGTGCACAGGACGAGTTTCCTCGCCCTGTGCTATATTATAATCTACTCAGTTTCTTTCCTGTGTTTTATTGTAATAACTGCAGGATGGATTCCGGTCTCTCGTTTGCCTTCTGCATCATGGAGATCGCCGCCTGAGAGAGAACGTCGTACTGCGTATACTCCGTCAGCTCCTCGGCCATATCCGTATCCATGATCCGCGAGTATGCCTCGGTGATGCTCTCCTCCTGGATGCCCAGGCTGTCGGAGATATCCTCCAGTCTGTTCTGATAAGCACCGAGCTTGGACCTGATGGAGGAAACCTTCTCGGTTGCCGCGTCGATCGCCTCGATCGCCTTTGCCGCGTAATCATGGGTATACATGATCAGCTTGTCCACGCCGAGTCCGTTTGCATCCACACGCGGAATATCGAGTGCGATCTGCTCGCCGGAGTTTGCTCCGATCTGGATCACCATTGGGCCTGCGGTCATGACCTCGATCTCGGTCTCGCCCGTCTTGCCCGGTTCGGCTTCAACATCCATTTCAAAGCCTTTTCTGTCTATGATCTTCACTTTATTTCCGTCTGTTGTATATGTTGCGGTATCCGTAAAACCCTTCTCACTGGTGGTCAGAGTAGCCGTACAGTCCGTACCCTTTTCGCTTGCACCGTCCGTGATCCCGAGGAGTGAAGCGAGATCCGCATTTCCGCAGCTGATCTCAATCTTCTGGGAGGATCCGTATTCTCTGGATACAAACTTTCCGTCATCCATCACATCGATGCCGATCTTTGTGAGATGCGCCTGGAAGGTCTCGTATACCTCCGTCATATCCATGCCCTCTGTCACCTGCACTTCAAAACCGTTCACCATCACGGAACCGGCCTGGTCCTTTGTCACCGTACCGGAAGCTGTTTTCGAGATACCCGTAGTCATTTCGGCCTGCGTTGCCGCCGAGTCGATGGAAAGCTTGTAAACACCGGGAAGGACATCCGGCGAAATATAGGTTGCGCCGATACCCATCTCGGAAGAAAGGGAACGTCTTGTCAGGTTGCCGTTCAGGAGTTTCTCTCCGTTGAAGGCTGTCGTTCCGGCAATCTGATCGAGCTCTGCCGCAAGGGCATTGATCTCTTCCTGGATCGCATCGCGGTCCTCTTCAAAGTTAATGTCGTTTGCCGCCTTTGTCGCAAGCTCGCGCATTCTGCCGAGTACTGCGTGCATCTCGTCCAAGCCGCCCTCGGAGGTCTGGATCACCGAGATACCGTCGTTCGTATTTAAGGCCGCGCGCTTTAAGCCGCGCACCTGCGCATCGAGCTGTGTGGAGATTGCAAGGCCCGCCGCATCATCTGCAGGACTGGAAATCTTGTAGCCAGAAGAAAGGCGCTTCATGGACTTTGCGATCTTGCTGTTTAAGGATGCGAAATGGTCGCTCGCATTGAGCGCCATGGAATTGTGATTTATTCTCATATTCTACCTCCGGATTTCGGGATTCTTCCTGTGGTTAGTCTCTGCATATATTATCGGACGCTACTCTCTGATTCTTAACTGAGAATACTTCCGATTGTTTCCACAAATGTCTTTGCCGCCGCATAGGATTTCGAAATATCCGCGCCGTCCGCATTTTGCCGTGCTCCCGCGAGTGCTGCCTGCCCGAAGGATACCGCCTGCGCGTCGATCTCTATGCTTGCAAAGGCCGCCGTAAACTGTGCTGCCTGCGCCATCAGCGTTTCGTTGCCCTCGGCAGTCTCCGCTGTCACGGAGCCCGTCATCACGCCGGAGGCGCTGACAAAGAGCTCTGCCTTCACATAACCCATGGTCTCACCGGTGATGCCGACGGAGATCCCGCCGCGGTTTTCGCCGCCTTCCTCCACGGTCAGGTTCATGATCTTCGTGCCCTCCGCCGTGTCCACGGGGATACGGTAGTGCCCGCGTCCTGCCATGGAGCTCATCAGATTAAAGCCCGCCTGCACGGTTTTCATGGATGCAAGATCCCGCGCGGTAAAGGTTCCCGTCTCACCGCCGCGGTACATGAGAAGCTCCATCTGCTCCCGCATGCGGTCGAAGGTGGTAACCATCTCGCCCGAAGAATTCAGATGACGAAGCAGATTCTGTGCAGACACATCCGGGATTTCAATATCTATATCTTCACCGCCAAGAGAACGCTCGATCTGATCCGCCTCCTCGTCGATGATGCTACTCTCGCGCATTTCCCTGCCGATGGCCAGCTTTCCTGCAAGCTGTCTTACAAGATCATACAGTTCTCCGCCCGCCGCCGCGTTCGCCGCAAAAATGTTTACAGCGCTCGTCGGAAGCTCCGCCATGGAGAGGATTTCTCTTGTCTCCTCGGTCATCTGTTCCATCGCGCGCGCAAGCTCCGCCTGCTCCTCCTCGGCCCGTACGGACGCTTCACTGTCCTGCTGCGGTGCATTTCCCTGGCTGTTCGCAAATGCCGTCTCAATCTGCAGATCCATACGCTTCCCGGATACCACGGACTGGGTGAGCATACCGAATTCATCATCCACGCCGGCGTTTAATCCCCTTGCCTCGCGGCTGCGCATGGCCGTGATCAGGTTCCGTACCGTCAGCCTGCTGCCGTTTGCAAAGAGCCAGCCCGCCTCGCGGTCCCCGGACTTGGCCAGCCGGTTCATCACGCGGTAAATACCGATATAACTCTCACGCTCCTCCTGCGTAATGTTCCCCTGCTTTTCCATGTCTATCAGATAAGATGCGAAGTTGTCCGCCTCGGTCACGCCCGCGTTATAATTCTTCGCCTTCAAGGTTGCATTTAATTCATCCACCGGCACATCCATGGGATTGATGCCGTCTTTGATCATACCCAAAACCGCCTCCGGGTAGAATCCGCTGATCAGATCGTTTACCTGGCGGTCGTAGTGCATCACGGAGGTGATACTCTCTTCCGTGATCTCCATGCTGTTGTAGCCGAGGATCCGAACCGCGCGCTGATGCTCGTAGTCCGTGGGCAGGTTCATCTCCTTCAGCATATCCTCCACGTTGGCAAACGCCTTCTTGATACTGTCGCCCATATCCGCGCGGGGAGCCGTGCCGACTGCCTCGTAGCTTCTTCTGACCGTCTCGTTCCCGACCATACGCGAAATGGACTGCACGCCGTCCGCGGACTCGCCCTCCGCGGTGATGTTGGTCCTTTGCACATAGCTGGTTGCTTCCGCGTATAAACTGCGCACCGTAAAGCTTCCGCTTTCCAGTGGAGATGCAAGGATCTGCGCCGGTGCCTCCGCGATACCGGTCACTGCCTGCGTGATGTCGCGGATCAAGCCGCGGTTTGCCTCCGTGTCCTCCACGCCTGCGCGGGCAAATGCCTCCTTGGTCAGCTGTGCCTCCACACGTCGCAGATCCAGGATCACCTTAGAAAGCTCACGCGTGTCAATATTGATATCTGCCTTCAGCATACGGTAGGAAACCTGCACCGTCATGGAGAAACGAATCTCCTCCATCTGACGGAGCGCAGTCACGGATTCGCGATCCTGCGGCTCTGTCGCTGTCATCTCGCGGATCTCTGCCACATGCTCTGTATTTGCCTTGTAATAATCCCCGATATTCCGGTATCCCTTTTCATCCATGTAGGCAAGGGCTGCGGCAATGGTGGTCGGCCGGCCCTCGCGAGCCATGTCAAACACCATCTCGGGGGCGATATTTTCCACGTTGTTGTAGAGAGTTTCCGCCTTGTCCGGGGTCGCGCTCACAAGCTCGGCGCGCACGGACTCCGCCGTCTGCGCATCGATCTGCTCTGCGGGCGTCTGCTCAAATTTCTTATAAATATGGAGAGTGCGAAGATTCTCCGCTGTCACCGGTAGCTCGTTATCATAGAGCAACTTGGCATAGCCGACGCCCTGCTCCTTCGGAAGTCCGGCCTGCGCCACCAGCTTTTCGATCTGCTCGCGCATTTCGTCAAAGGCGGCCGGATCATCTGCGCTCTGCAGCTGATTTCCCGAAAAATGAGCCCTGTAAAGATTGTCTTTATTGAAATCAAGATTATTTCTGATCAAATATACAAAATCGTCGTCCGTCGGTGTGAAGGAATTCTGCGTTTGGTCCCCGGTCCGCTCGGCCACGACATCCGCAACTGATACGTCCGGAAGCTCCACATCTGTGCCCGCCAGCTTAATGGTACTGCCCGCTATGGTCAGATCCTCGGCGCCGCCGTCTGCCGCAACTGCCTGTGCCAACATGGCCTGCATGTCAGCCTGATGCGCATTCTGACGCATGGTATTCACCATGCCCATCACGTCATCCAAAGCCGCCGAACCCACATCCACGCCCATCATGCGAAGCTGCATCAGCTCCTCACTGCTCAGGGCCGAGGCCAGCTCCCGCGCCTCCTCCTCGGTCTCGCGTTCCCTGCTTCTTGCATCCTCGCCCTCTTCCTTTGCGCGTGCCTGTTTTTCCTTCAGATATTCCTCAAAATTGCCGGTCAGATTCCCGGCTCCCTGTGTCTTTTCACCGTGCTCCACCGAAAAAGCACCAAAAGCGGCATCCGTTTTCGCAATGCCGCTGCCGCTCATATAACTATCCGTTTTCTTTCCGTCTGCGCCGTAAAAACCTGCATTCTGCAGATTTAATCCGTGTAATCCCTGTTCCGCCTGATTTCCGAGTTTCATCTGTTCCATAAGCGATACCTCCTAAACTGTTTATCGGCCGGATTACGGATAATCATTACTTCCAAGTTTATTTACGAATCACCGTATTTACCTTACACGCTCTAAACCCGACGCTGATCGCCGTTTTTCGCGAGCCTTCATTTAACTCCGCGTGTGCCCATACCGGTTTCTTCCCCTGTGCTATGATCTCCTCGCACATCAAAGCTGCCAGATGTGATGCCAGCCCATGATGTCTAAAGGCTTCGGCAGTCTCCACACCGATATCCGCTTCTTCGGGACTGACCGCACTTGAGAATGCTATTGCTGCGAAATCAGTATCTCTTCCTGCCAAATAACCGAATCCATGCTCAAGAAATGCATCGTTACTCTCCCACGAAAAAGCCGGAACAATCCTTCCCTGAACATAGCCTATGTTTTCCGAAGTTATTCGTTCTATTTTGAACTGCTTATCGGGAAGCGAGAGGTTCTCGGGTGCCCGAACGTGATCATACTCAACTCTTTTTTCAAACTGCAGAGTATTGCGATCTTTATAATAATCCGTGACAAAATCCGAATCCGTGATCAGTAAGAACCTTCGATCCGTGTCCGCCACGAGGAACTCCCGATATACTTGTTCAAGGAATTCCGGATCGGCTGTCCCCGAGATATATGCAAAGCCGCAATAATGCCAGAACAGTACACCGGCTCTGTCATCCGCATAAATCTCTCCCGCCTGAATGCCTGTAGCGATTGACAGCGGATAAACGCGGTTTGCTGTACATTTCTTCGCTGCTTCTGTATAATCCGTATAGTCTGTTTTATCAATCCTTTTCAACATCTCTACCTTATCCGGCAGTTCCTGCATATACTTAAAGCACTGCCAATCTCATATCCTTGTATTTCTGAACTTTATCTTCAAATCCCAGTTTTTTATATATCGGATATCCTTCATCCGTAGCCACCAGATCAATCCGGCTTATTTCATGCTCTGCAGCATAGTCAATCATGTTTTTCATAAGCTGCGAACAAATACCTCTTCCGCGATAACCTTCTTCCGTATATACGCTTAAAACCTCCGAATCAAGCCCGTTAAGAAAAAACGGATTTGCGGGTTTTTCAATGATAAGAAGATAGGCCGCCGCAACAAGTCTTCCCTCGGCTCTTGCCACAAATGCGATCAGCTTTTTCCCGAGTTCTCTCTCAAAATATCCCGGAAGCTGTTTTTCCATTCCTTCTCTTTCTTCGTCCGTTACGGAACCGAAATCATCGATCATATAAAGGATTCTGAGCCGTACAAGCTCCGATATATCATTCAGATCGGCAATATCATATTCGATATCGTCCGGGCCAAGACCGGGACGGTTATCGGGAATCCCCTCTCCGACGGTTTTCTCTGTGGTCCTTACACTCTTATACATACTGATATGCGCATCCAGATCCTTGAATCCGTTCTTATGATAAAAACGATAGGATGGTTTGTCATTATCCGTTTGCAAGAAAATTCCCGCCAGCCCTTTCTCACGTACACATTGCTCGATAAGCTCAAGGAAGTTCGAACCGACGCCCCGCCCCTGATATGAAGGGGATACACAGAGTTCCTCAATATTATAGTTGGTTCCCTCCCACCAATGATTGATCTTTCCTACGGACATGGCAATAAGCTTCCCATCAACAACCAGGCCATAGTTCAGTGCATTATATGCCTTTGATATATCCTTCATATACTCACTTAACTGCTTTGTATCACGCCAATCATCATTCCATGGTTCTCCGGAAAAAGCCTTTCCGTAAAGCTCCGCCATCTGCGGCAGATATGATTCATCAAGTTCGATCAGCGAATAGTTCTCCATCTTAGCCCCTCGCTTTCAGTCCTGCAATATGCTCTTGCTACAATTTTTTGATTACGCCGTTATCAAAATAGTATATGTCTTCCCTTTTATATCCGTACTTCGATCCGCTGACGCTGATATGAGGTTCAAATGTAAAGTAGCTGACATCACCGAGTTTTGATTTGTTTCCCTTTTCAATATATATCCGGTCATCTTTCCTGCGAACGATCGAATGTCCGAGATTACCCATAAAATCAAGGTTAATATATCCCTCATCTTTGATGTATTCATTCATCCGAAAATACAGATCTTCGAATATCATATCGGGACTGACAATTTCCGTCATCTTGTCATGGAGTTTCTTTTCCATGAGAAGTCCGTCTCGCCACTCGGTATTTTCGATTTCACCGATCGACTTCACAACACGACCGTTTTCGATGATGATGGTCCTGGCATGATCGCCCCATGTATCACCGATCTGCGGGCTGAGATCTATGGTTATGATATCATCGGATTCAATTTTCCTGTCTGACGTTGTGTATTCTCTTCCCGATACCGAAACTGTCGTTTCATCACCGGCAAAAACGAAAGCCCCCACATCCCAATACCAAAAGGAATCCGCTCCGAGCAGGGTCATCCTTTCTTCACAAAGTCTGCGTACTTCCGTGAGCGGCATCCCCGGTCTGATCTCTGTTTTGATATATTCTATTGTCTCTTTTGCAATCTTTTGTACATCACTATATTCGGGAAACATTTTTCTGAAACCTCCCTCTCAGTCCTTGCTTCACGTACCATATCTATACCTCCCGGGTTTTCTGAAGATCATACTTTTCATGCAATCTTGCACAGTTTATTCTCAATACGGCGCATCGCTTCAATGTTTAACAGACAGCATGTCTCGACGGTCAATATCTAAGGTGGCAAACCAGCTATATTACTTTAATCGGTACCATCTTATTATTCTCATCCAAAGGGATCACCGCTGATGTCATGCATAATACCGCGCCTTCCCCTA
>CACZPL010000031.1 GCA_902783015.1 uncultured Lachnospiraceae bacterium | reverse complement strand
TTGACCTTGGTCGCAAGCTTATAGGGGCGGTTCATCCCCGGTAAGACATCGCCCAGAAGCCTTTCACAGCTTCCCTCGTTATAGACGTAGGCAGTGTCCAGCTCCGTGTAGCCCGCGTCGAGAAATGTGTTGATAAAGGTCTCGACATCCGGGGCGAATACCGATTCGCCGAAGGTCATAGTGCCGAGTACCGCGTTTATTCTTTCCATTCGAGTTTTCCGCCTTTTACAGAATCATAGAAACGATCGCTTACGGCGCTGTCCACACCGCCGTAGGCCATGAGTCCGTCGTAGCGCGCCTTAAATTCCTCTTCCGTGAGTGGGTTTTCCGGCTCACCCTTGGGGAAGTCCACGCGCTTGGTGTAGCTCTTTCCGCCGGCCTGCAGGGTGACGATCGCCGCCTGCACCTTCGGGAAGATGGCCGAGAGCTCATCATCCGCGGAAACGCGCACCTTTCTCGTGAGCGCAGCTACCGTCTCGTCCTTTACCATGGTCTCCTCAAACTCCTGCAGTCCCGCCCTGCCGTAGATCAGGCCGACCGCCACCGCGTAGGGCGTGCTCATCTTGGCACTGTAGGAATTCTCTATCTCCGTATGCTCATGCCCCGCCACCGCAAGGTCGTAGGTCTTGATATCTATTTGTTCCACATCCGCGGGCTTGATCCCATATTCGTTTCTGATAAAAACAGCCGCCTCAACCGCCGGGTGCGTGTATCTGCAGGAGGCGTAAGGTTTTGTGTAGGTCTTCATGATGGCGTAGGATCCGTCTAACATAGTAGACATGATCTCCACGTCCTCGCGTCCGGTCATCATCTTCAAAAAGCCTCTGCCGCCTAAGGGATCCTCATGTCCCTTAAAGCCCGCCTTGGCAAGCTGCAGGGATGTCAGGGAAAGCAGCGCCGTCTTCGCCACGTTGTAGGGCTTTAACTCGGAGCCGTCATCCAAAACCTTCAGCATACCCGTGGCGGAAACCGCCGCGGTCGCGAACGCATGGAAGCGCTCTTCCTTTGAAAAGCCGAGCATGTAGGCTGCCGCAAGGGTTGCGCCGAGCACCCCGCAGGTTCCCGTCGCATGGTAGCCCATAGCCTTATGCCCGGGCTGGATGGAAACCGCCATGGTGTAGGAGGCCTCGTAGCCGGTCACCGCCGCATGCAACAGCTGCTCCAGGGAAACCTCATACCGCTGTGAAAGCGGGAGAAGCAACGAAAAGATCGGCGAGCCGAGGTGGATGATCCCCGAATTCGTGCCGTCATCAAAGTCGAGCGCGTGTGCATTCAAGCCGTTTAAGAACACCGCTTCCTTTAATGCGAGATCCCGTCCGGTGCCGATGGCGCGAAACTCCCCCGCCTCCGGCTGCGCAAACTCGTAGTATTTCTCAAGCCGTTCCGCCTGAAAATGCGCACCCGCATGTGTCACCGCCAGATAATCGAGCAGCGACTGCTTTGCGCGGGCAAGCACCTCCGCCGGAAGCTCGGCATTATAAACTTTATCTATCTCTTGTAAAAACAGCTCCGATTGATTCATGCATTCTCCCCATTCATCATTTTACTCTCTTGTTTTTCAGCGATCGGATCATTGCGCCCGGCATCAGGCCCTTGATCCGTCGCTTCAGGATACGCTTTTTATGTATTTTATAATCGGGATTCTTTATCACGGCATAGTGAAGCCCGTGCGCCTCAAAGTCGGTCTTGAACTTTTCATACTTCTGCTCCGGCTTCTTTATCCGTTGAAAAAAGTTTCGGTTGTTGTCCAAGGCAAGGGTCTTATCCGCATCCTCCACCAGAAAATCCGAACGCGCGGAAAGCATCTTCATCAGGGCTTCACCCTTTTCGTTGCGGGAAAACAGCACCGACACACCGAGCCTGTGATACTGCGTCATGCCCTCCTTTAAGCCCCAGTAGTCACCCACGGTGATATCCGCCTTGTGGTCATCGCCCTTGAACTTACAGGAAAAACAGGAGGTCCTGGAATAAAGCCTAAACGCAAACCCAAACTCCGATTCATAAAATCGTTCCTTGTGCACCTTCCCGTTTTCAAACACCGCACGGATAAACGGCGGTGTCCAGCCCTTCGCCTTGCAGCGCGTAGAAAACTCCTTCACGGGCGCGCCGTATTTTGCCTCTAAGGTCTCCACGTAATCCTTCTGCACCTCCGGATAAGTCGGCCCGTGACAGATGAGATCCACGGTAAAAAGCTTCTCCGTGTCGACCGCTTGTCTATCAAGATAGACAAGCAATGCACCCACATCGCAGGGAAGGCCGATAAACATCACGGTACTTCCGCCTGTGAGCGCCATACTGACCTCTTCGAATACGGACACCCACTCACCATCCTTCAGGATACGCTTATCCGTCATGATATACTTGGAGGTCTTCATGGGAAGAAGCTCCTCCTTGCTCTTTGCGCAGGCAAAGCAGGCACCCTTGAAATCATCCGTATAGACGGCGCCGAACACAACGCCGCCCTCCTCGATCACGCACTCCGCCAAGGCGCTTGCCGCACCGCCGGAGGAGGAAACCGCGATCATGGCATCCTCTTTATATCGCCCTGCATAGGCACGAAGCCCTTCCGCGTCAAAGCCGTATTTATCATTCATTTCATTTGCAGTTTGTGACATAAAACTCCTCGAGATCCTTTGATGCCTGTACGATATCGTACCCGCTCTTTCTGATCTCTTCCTGCGTATTTCTTCTCTCATGATTTACATGATCACGATAGATATGATCCGCCCATGCCTCCGCTCCGTCCGAGAGCGATTGATAGCTGATCAGATCCGTGATCTTCGTCTCCTGCGGCACCGCGTCACTGGCGTAGACCGGAAGTCCGGCCGCCTGCGCCTCGATGGCTACGATCCCGAGCCCCTCATAGACCGAAGGGAAAAGGAAAATATCCATGCCGGACATCAGCTGCTTCACGTCGTTTCTCTGTCCCAGGAAACGCACCTTATCGCTTATGGAAAGCTCTTTTGCCGTATCCTTCAGCTTTCCGAGATCTTTTCCGTCTCCGACCAGCCAAAGCTCGGAATTCGGCTTCTTTTTGATAAACTCCGCAAACATCTGCAGGGAAAAGATCTGATTTTTTTGCAGGGAAAGCCTTCCTACCTGTCCGAGTACCAAAGTATCCGGCATGGCGCCCTCCGCACTCCTGATCTTCTCACGTTCGGTGGCATCAAAGACATAACCCTCGCTGTCAATGGCATTCTTGATCACACGAAACTTACCGTCCCGCACGCCTTTTTTCCCGAAAAGCGCTTCCCCCGCTCTGTTTGAGCAGGCAAAGAGATGATCACAGTGCTTTCGGATATACACCGCACACACGGACTTCGCTGCATCCGCGAGAATACGCTTTCGCTGTTTGGCACCCGAGACCAGTCTCACATTGTGTGAATGAGAAATGACGGTCTTGATACCCAGCTTTTTTGCAACCGACACACAGCATACCGTGACACCCACACGGTGCGTATTGATATGGAGTACATCGTAGCCGCCCTCCGACAAAACCTCGGACAAGCCTTTCTTCAGCTTTAGCAGGCTGACGCGGTTCCCTCTGCCGCAGGCGGAAAGCTCGATAAACTTTGACCCGGCAAACCATGCATTGTCGGCCACAAGCTTCATGGAATTCTGTCTTGCAAAAACAAAGTCACAGTGCACACGGTCCTTGTCCATGTATCGGTAGTACTGGTTTAAAAAGCTGGCGATACCGGTAAACTCCGGGCCGCCGATGGTAAAATGTAATACCCTGATCTGATCCATATGATCTCCTAAAGATTATTCTCAAAATATGTGTCCGTAACCTGTCTCAACCTGGATAGCTTCTCATACACAGCGTCATAGTCGATCTCCTGCTTCCAGGCATCCTGTCTGCTCCCGTAGATCCTGTCGGAAAGACCGAGCTTTCTGAGAAGCTCCGTCATTCGTTTTCCCCGGGTGGTATGCGCGATCACGGAAAAACGTTTTTTATAGATCACGGAAAATGCCGTACCGTGGAAGGAATTGGTCACCACATAGTCCGCATGCTTCACGTAGGAAAGGAACTGCCGCGGCCCGTAGTGAAAGGTCTTTACACAGGGGAAGGTCAGCCTGGTCCTGTGCGGTGTCCCGTTCACAACCTTTAGTTTAAGCTCCGTGGCAATGGTCTTTACCGCCTCATCCAAGGCTTCCGAATTCTCCAGACCATACACGAAAAGGTAGGGCTCCGGCACCAGCCGGTCTGCCTCAGCCTCGGAAAACGCGGCGGCATCCACCAGCAGTGTCGGGTCGATGCATACGGTAACCTGCCGGTTCACCGTCCGCTCAAAATCCACGTTTTCCTCGCGGATACACAAAGCGTCGATCCCGGCGGACAGCTTCTTTAACTCCGCCTTTTCCTCCTCCGTGTAATGCTCCTTTAAGCTGACCGCGTAGGTAAGCTTCTTCACGGGCTTTTCCCCGAAGCAGAGGAAGTATGCGGCATCAAAGCGGTTATCCAGAAAATCCGGGTTCCAGAGTTGATCGCTTCCCGAGACATAGGCATCCGCCTTTGGCGGATCCTTCTTTAAAGCTGCCAGTGACCCGTACTTGTCCGACAGATGCAGATACTGCCTGTCAAAGTCGGAAAAAAGCTCCGCCCGTTTCTTGTCCGTTTTTTTCACACTTGCAACAACTGCCCGCGCAAACCCGCGTGCAAAGCTGACCGCACGCTTTGAGAACGGTTTCCCGGCATTCTTTCGCCAGTTCGTCCTTCCGATCACAAAAGGATTTTTCACAGCCGCATATTTTTGGGCGTGATAGGCCGGTCGGTAATCGATCACGAAGGCCTCATGCCCGCGCGATTCAAGATATGTCTGCAGGGCGTAGCACTGAAGTGCCGCGCCCTGATTGCTTGCAAAATGAAAGGTTATGATTCCGATCTTCATATAGACTCCCTGTTTTCTATCCTCATTTCCCTGTATACCGTCGCCGTCATGGCACAGGAGATAAAGTACAGTATCACGTAGTTATAATCATAAAGCGGATTTCCGGAAACGCCGTACAGCAGGAAGAACAGCTGGTACCCGAGGGAAAACAGCGCCACGATCTTGATCGTCCCGTTTCGAACCCCGCGTCTGTTCAGCGAGATCAAATTCGAGAGTGCCTTCTTCAAAAATGCTGCCATCGGAAGAACCGCGCATGCGAAGCCGATCAGACCCGTTTCGCACAAAAGCTGCAGGTAGATATTATGGACCTCAAGCTCTGTCTGTACGGTCACAACACCCACAATACTGCTTCTGAACTCTCCCCATCCGATACCGAACAGCGGGTGAGCCAAAAATTGTTTAACAGCGTAGACATAAAGTCTGCTTCGTCCGCTCGTAACATCCTCGCCGTTGATCAGACCGACAAAGAGTTCGGCAAATCTCCCCACGCCGGGAATCGCCATCAGTGTCTCCCCGAACACCAGCATGAACGGAATGATCACCGCAGCGGCGATCAGACAGATGCTTACCACACGCATTCTTTTATTGTCGGCGCTGTTGATCAAATAACAAACCAGCCCCGCAAAGACCACCCCGAGCAGATGTCCTCGTTTACCGGTCAGGATCAACGCGCCGAACATGACGATGATCAAACCCCAGTCCGTTCTCGAAAGGCGCTTTTCCCTGCCGAGGAAGAGAGCGATGTAAGCGAGTAAACCGCTCACGATGTGACCCGCGGTAAATCCGGGGTTCGTGGAAAACCCGGTCAACTTTCCGTACTTTGATCTGTAGGTGAGTACCTTAGATCCGGCATTTCCGCGCAAGAGCGAAAGATAAAGCCGGAATAACGGGGGAAGCAAGAGCTGTATAAACACCGAAATCGCATAGATCGAAGCGGCAATAATGATCACTCTGATCGCTTTTTCAAATACGCTGCTGTCATTCCCGACCGTAAACACGAAGACCGTTCCCGTAAAATACGTGAGCAGATCCAGTGCGCTGTTCATACTGAAATCTCCGCTCGTCAAATGCAAAAACACCAGACAAAGGAAGGGGATCCAGAGGATGGAGACATAAAAGCTCGTTGAGATGCAGAGCTTTCGCGCCGGCAGAAGCAACACCAAGATTGCAGCAAAAACAAGCGCGCCGTACGGAAGATAGGTTCCCACTACTTTATTAAAAAATTGGATCAGAAAGGCGGCACAGGTGAGCATGGCAACGGCAAGACCGACACGCTTTACTCTGCGCGCCTCACTGTTCTCGGCATGCTCCGTACCGGACATTGTAATATCCATAGATTTCATCCTTGTTCCTTCAGGACGGATATGATCCGTTTCATATCCTCCGTATTGTATCTCTGATCACAGATCAGGGAGAGCTCCATATCGTAAAGCTCACTCCTTATGCCCTCCTGTGGCTTCGGCCAGTGCACGGGACAGTACACGGCCCGGTCGATCAGGGCCTTGCGCACCGCGGCGCGGTACTCCTTCTCGACAGTTACCGGCAAAAAGAGCGGGCAGTCCATCTTCTCGCTCGGAAAGAGAGGCTTTACATGCGGTATCCCATCGAGACCCGAAAAAAGCACCTCCGCATTTTCCCGCCGCCTTCTCCTGATCTCATCCATATCCGCAGCGGCAAGCCAGGCAAGTGTTTCCCCGTCCGCGGCAAGGCCGGAATAGTTTGCCTCCAGCCAGTGATTCGCCTCCCCGTACAGCGGAAAATAGGCTTCCTTTTCCGCCGGGTCCGCCGATCTTAAGTAGCGTTCCTTGATCCGCATGGCCTCGCAGCGCGGTGACAGGAACTCCCGCGATACACTCCCCAGCGGCTTTTTATCAAATCGTCCGCTTCTCTTTACCGCAAGTCCGCCCGCCGGTGTGGGAAACCACTTTCGAAGAGAAGCAACCAGGTAATCGCTCTCCTCATGCGCGGGCACATCCGAGAGCAGGCTCTGCGTCACATCCTCGAGGATCACCCCGCCTCTCTCATGCACGCGGGAGATGACCTCCTTCGGAAGAAAGTCTGCCGAAAAGCCGAAATAATTGCAATAAAGGACAAGCTCCGCATCCGCGGGGATCTCGTCAAACAAAAAGCCGACGCCGTCCGCTTCGCGAACCACACGGTAAAAAGTTACATCCATACCGGCAGCGTGAAACGGCTCGATCATGGAGCTGCAGCAATAGGAGGGAAGGCAAGCCTTTTTGATGCTCTTTACATCCGCAAGCACCGTCTCGATGGCGGTCCGGCCGCAAAAGCAGAAGCACTTGTCCTCCGCCTCGGGAAAAAACAGATCCTTAAGCTCCGCCTTCTCCCGTCCCGGTGCCACGTATTCAAATTCGCTGCCGATCTCTAATTTCATTTATCTTCCTTGTCTTCTTCCTTCTGCGTATTCGGGCGCGGTACCACACCGTCCGCCCACTGCTTCTCGCGGTAATCAAAGAAGTTGCCCTGCTTTCCGGCCTCCACGATATTCTTATGGCCGAGCACCTGCTTTGCCGTGAGGAAGATGATCTTTAAGTCGCCGAGGAAGGTGATCTTTTGCACATACTTTAAGTCGTAGGCAAAACGCTCATCCCAGCTGATGGCCGTACGGCCCTTTACCTGCGCAAGCCCGGTGAGACCCGGTCTTACCAGATGGCGCTTGTGCTCCTCCTCGGTGTAGTAGTCCAGGTTTCTCTCGTGTAACGGGCGCGGGCCCACAAAGCTCATATCGCCCTTTAAGATGTTCCAGATCTCGGGGATCTCGTCTAAGCTGGTAGACCGAAGCTTTCTTCCGAAGGGTGTTAATCGCACGGAATTCGGAAGCAGTACACCGTCCTCGTCTACTTCGTTAGTCATCGAACGGAACTTGTAGAGCTTGAAGATCTTTTCCTTGCCCGTCTTCGGGTCGATCTTACCGGGTCTCCTGTGAGTGAAAATGGGCGGCCAGCCCATGTTCTTTAACACCAGGATCCCCACGATCAGATAGAGCCAGAAAAACAGGATCAGGATGAGTGCCGAAAAGAACACATCCAGGCCCCGCTTCACGTATTTGGAATAAATAGTTTCCTTCACCGTCATATACCGTTACCTCCCCATCCGTAATCAAAGTAAACGCTGCGCGTCGAAATTCTTAAACAGCATGTTGTTTCCGTCCTTGTCCTCCACCACGAGGCCCTCCTGGATAAAGCGGATCGTATCCGCCACACCCTGCACATCCGCCGCCTTGATCTTTACGGAGAAGGCCTTCTGCTGGGTGGTGCCGTTGTCGGGCATCACCTTGCCCTCGTAGATGTAGGGATGAAAATCTATGATCTCCGGACAGTAGAGCAAATGCTTGTACTCCACTTTCCCGACCTCGCCGCCGTGCACGTAGATCACGAAGGTGGCAAGGGCGTGGGAAAACCTCGGATCGTCCTTTGAGAGGTCTCCGCCCATCCTGCCGGTCAGGCTGTGGCGGATCAGCATCTCGCAATAGTTGGTGCCGTTTTCCGCGCAGATGGACTTCCAGTCGTTGCCGCCGTTTAAGCGAAGACCCATCTCAAACACCGAGATCTTGTCCTCCCCGGCGATCATCTGGAAGAAGGCAACGCCGTCTTTCAGGCCGATCCCCTTGATAAACTCGCGGATCCCCGCATCCACGGTATCCATGTATAACTGATAATGCTTGGAGGGTGTCATGGCCACCTCGCAGAGCGCCTCGTACTTGTGCCCCTCCCTGGAAAGATATTTATCGTTGATCAAAGACAGGCTGATCTCGCCGTCCGAGAGGGTGTAGATCGCCATAAGCTCCGTGCCGGTCACGTACTCCTCACACACCACGGTCCTGCTCTCCGACTTTTCCATGGCGTATTCGATCGCCGCATCGAGCTGCGATGCCTCGTGACACACCGTGATCCCGATGCGTCCGCCGTAGTCCGAGGGCTTCACGATCACGGGATAGCGGATGCGCTTCTTGTCCTCCTCCGTGAGCACACCGTTTGTGCAGTACTCCTCCGGTACCGGAACACCGTATTTTTTACAGAGGTCCTTGAAGGTGCGCTTGTTTCTGGTAAGCTCCATCTGCTCCGGCGTCACATAAAAGGGCGCGCCCATGCTCTGCGCGATCCTTGCCGCACACAGCACCCGGTACTCCGCGTAGCCCGCCAGCACACCGTCCACATGCTCCTCCTTACAGCGCTCTGCCACCGCATCCACATCGCGGTAGCTCATGTCCCAGGCCTCGTCCGCAGCCAGCTTTGCCGGGCACTTGCTGTGGTCCTTCTCCCAGTCGATGGCAATGGTCTTCACGCCCATCTTCTTTGCCTGGTCGATAATATGAACATTACCGGCATCCGATCCGATGATCAAAAGCCGCTTTCCCTTCACGTCCTCGTACATAGTCCAAACCCTTTCCTTCTAAAGCTCCGACGGGTGTTCAAAGATCTCTTCGCTCTCCAAAACGATCGGCGCCACATCCACATCCCGCAGGAAAATGTAGGGCTTCTCGTAGTGGTAGTACGGCGCGCGCTCCACGTTGTCGCAGTTGCCGTCCTCCATGATCCTTATAGTGTCCTCCACCAGATCAAAGCCCACGTGTGACATCACGCCCACATAAGCCATGTGGCGGATGTTCACCTCGGTCACCTTCAGTTTTTTGTCCTTGTCCTCCTTTAAGTCAAAGGAGAGAATGCCGTGGGCGGGAACGTCCAGTTTTTTCTCCAGATACTTGATGCACCGGTCGCAGAACTCGTTGATGCGGTCCTCGTTCAAAAAGCGGCCGAAGTGGGTATTCCCCGTCACGTGTGACGGCGCGGTATTTGCCATCACGTACTCCGCGCACTCAAGAGCCGCGCCCTTCACGTACTCGCCGTTATAGTAAAGCATCTCGTTTGCAAGATGCCTGCCCGTCAAAAACTCGCTCACGGTAAATTCCGGGATCTGCGCGTTGATGAACAGCCAGCTCTTATAGCTGCTGATGTCGTCCAGGCGCAGGGAGCCGAGGCCTCCCGTGCCCTCCGTGGCGCGGATCCAGCAGGGGAACCCGATCTCTTTTTCCACATCCTCAAAGCGGGGATTCTCCTGTGTCACCTTGATGGTCTTCGGAATGAATTCCGTACCGGCAAGGAGATCCGCCATGATGGATTTATCCTTTAACGAAACCGAAAGCTTCTTGCAGCCCATGAAGACCGGGCAGGGGAAGCGTCCGTGTTTCTCGTAGTAATCGCCCCACTCCACGATCTCGCTCTCCGGCTGCACAAAGGCGTAATCGATCTGCTCCTTTTCCACCAGCTTCTCGATCCAGGGAAAATAGGCCGGGTCCGTACAGCGCGGGCAGACATAGTATCTGTCCAGGAGACCCTCCATGAAAAAGCCCACCGCCTTCTTTTCCACATCACAGCCGATCAATACATAGTCCGGGTGATTCTCCCGGATGATGGTGGCAAGGGAGCGCGGTGTCAGCCCGCCGATTCCCGTGATCAAAACT
>CACZPL010000030.1 GCA_902783015.1 uncultured Lachnospiraceae bacterium | reverse complement strand
TCCGGAATCTCATCCACCTGCTTTGCCACATTGCCGTAGATCTCGTCACCCTTTAAGCCGTAGAGGGTCTCCAAGCTTGCGCCGCCGCTGATCATAGCCTCGCGGAGCGGATATGTGTCCGTGTACCAGGTCTGGAGCGCGGTAAAGAAGCCGCCGTCCCATATGGTCTGCGCCGTAGGTGCCGGAAACTCCGCCAGCTTTCGCTTTTCGGTCTCCGAGATCTTCGGACGCGCAAACATACACAGTCCGATCACCATGAAGATGACCAGGATCCCCGCAAACATGATGCAGCGGATCGCCTGCCACTTGGCGCGAAGCTGCTTGGTCCTTTTCACATATTCAGGAGAAAGATTTCTCGTCGGTTTTGCCACTTTGATTCCCCCTTAGAATTGATTATATAAGAACGGTTGATAGCTGCTGCCGGCCATCACCATGATGCCGAGGAGCAGCGCCACAATAGCTACGATCGTTCTGCCGCCGAATACGAGGCCGGCGGAGAGCTCGCGGTTTTTCACCATGCGCTCGAACTTCTCCTGCAGCCATTTGAAAAACGGCGTACAGGCAAGCACAGCCACGATCAGGAAAAACAGATTATTCTTAAACGCCACGGTCACGGCATGAGAGGTAAACCCGTTCTTCTGGAAACCGAAGAACGCTGCTACAGCCGTACCGAGCTGGCCTACATTCTCGAAGCGGAAGATGAGCCAGCCGAAGTTGAACACCAGGATCGCGTAGATATGCGCAAGCACTGACGGCATGGATCCCTTCCCGCTTGCGGTCAGTTTGTTTTCTATCACGAGGAACACAAAATAGTAGAGTCCCCAGATCACAAAGTTTACCGTGGCACCGTGCCAGATACCGGTGAGCAGCCAAACCACCAGGAGATTGAAGATCTTTCTTCCCTCGCCCTTGCGGTTTCCGCCCAGCGGAATATAGACATAATCTCTGAAAAAACTGCTCAGCGAGATGTGCCAGCGTCTCCAGAATTCCTTCACGGATTTTGAGATATAGGGAAAATCGAAGTTTTCCGGATATTTGAATCCGATCATCTGCCCGAGCCCGATGGCCATATCCGTGTATGCGGAAAAGTCCAGGAACATCTGCAGCGTAAAGCATACGGAACCGAGCCAGATGCCGAGCGTCGGCATGCCGGAGATCGCCTCAGATTTCGGAAGCAGGTTATCCGCCATGGCACCTGCGTGATCGGCCAGGATCACCTTCTTGGCAAGGCCGATGCAGAAACGGTAGATGCCGTTTGAGAGCGTTGTGATCGAATACTTTCGCTTTCTCATATGCACGGCTACATCCCCGTAGCGCACGATGGGGCCCTGCAGCACATGGTGGAAGCAGGCCGTATAGAGGAAGAAATTGATAAAGCCCTCCTCCGCCGGAATCTTCTCCATGTAGACATCCGCCACATACGAGATCAGCTGGAAGATGTAGAACGAGAGCCCGAGGGGCATCACGATATTACTGAAAAAGCCCGCATACTTGAAGAAGGCGAGTCCTCCCGCAAGTACGATGACCGTGACCGCGAGAATGACCTTCTTTACAGCCGGTTTTCCCTCGCTGAGTGCGAGCATCAGACCGCTCACCCAGCCTACAAGCGTTGCGATGATAAGTACAAAGATCCCGCTCACACCGCCGAACGCATAGAAGATCAGCGAGAACAGGGCAAGTACGATATTCTCCGTCTTCACGCTGCCGCCTGTCAGGGTTGCCGCGAGATGATACACGATCATAAACACAGGCAGAAACAGCATGATAAAAAACATATTTGAAAACAGCATGATCATAAACCTTTCGTCAGATTTTTAAGCCACCTTATATCATAGCACATTTCTTTTGTATAGTCACGTTTATAATTACAGCGCAAGGTTCAGCTCGCTGCTCTTAAATGTGATCTTCGCCCGGATCAGCTTCACGCCGGCCGCTCCCACATACAGTCGAAGAAGTGCCGTGCGGCCGAAGCTTAAGAAATTCTTCGTCAGCGTCACAGGCTTGCCGCCCGTGCCGTTAAATGTAAAGGTCCCGAGCGGAGTCCCGTTGATAAACAGCGATACCGGAATCTGAGCAAGCTCCGTGAGCTCACTGCTGCCGGTAAGCGCAAACTCAAAGGTTCCCGTGCGCAGCATGTTGAGCGGGATCGCAAAGTTGCTTCCCTGCTTGGATTCCTTATAGGTAAGGTCGGTCTCGTAGCCCTCCTCCACATCCGTGAAGGTCATGGAAAGCATCTCCTCCGCCTCATCATCCTCCGGCCGATTTATGACCTTAACCTTCGCGGGCGCAAGATCGAGCGGCTTGTCAAAGGCATCGACGGTCGGGAAGTCCTTCTCCTTCGCCAGGCGCTTCATCGCCTCTGTCTTTTTTAGGAAGCGGCAGATGTTCGCCGCGGATCTTCTCAGGTTTGCGCGGTAGGTATGCGCTTCCTCGTCATCCTGCTTTAAAATGCGGAGGCTGTTTTCCATAAACTCGCCCTCACTCGGATGCGCCACGACCATAAAGACATCGTTCTGCGAGCCGACCATCAGGGTGTAGGCCTCATCCGCGGTAAGCTCCGCCTTTGTTCCCACATAGGCCCACCAGTCCGTCATCACCACGCCGACAAAGCCCCACTCCTCGCGCAGGATCCGGGTAGCCAGGTCATAGCTCTCCGTGGTCCGGATATTGTTCACGATACCGTAGGTCGTCATGATGATATCGCAGACTCTGTTCTTTACCACCATCTCGAAGCCCTTCAGGTAGATCTCGCGCATCGCGCGCTCACTGATCACGGAGTCCTGGGTTCTGCGCCCGGTCTCCTGATTATTCCCGATAAAATGCTTCGGCACGGCATACACACCGTTCTTTTTGAGGCCCTTGGAAAAAGCGGTCGCGATCACGCCCGTCACATAAGGATCCTCCGAGAAATATTCAAAGTTTCTGCCGTTTAACGGATGCCTGTGGATGTTCATGCCCGGTCCGAGCAGGCAGTCCACATGATTGACCAGCAGTTCCATACCGGTGTAGGTAAAGAGCTCCTCCACCAGTGCTTCGTTCCATGTACATGCAAGCAGGGTTCCGTTCGGCAAGGAAAATGCTTTCACGCCGCAGTCCATGCGGATTCCGGAAGGTCCGTCCGCGCAACAGGCCGTAGGCAGCATGAGCTTTTCAAGCTCGGCCGTCACGGCACCGAAGCCAGACGCCGTACCGGGGGTAACTCTCGGACTGCCCATGCCTTCGCCGCTCACGATGGCGGTCAGGTCTTCGTCCGAAAGGTCATATACAAAATCATCCAGGGATCGGTTCTTTGTGATCACATCGCGGAAGCTGATATTCTTGATCCTCTGTCCGGCGATATCGCCGCGGAAGAAGTTTGCCGCGCGCGGTGTCTCCGTCTCCTGCGCAAGCGGAGCAGGCTCCGATCCCTGCGAAAAGGTTCCGTCACCGTTTGCAACCGGGCGAAGACGATCAAAGGCCGTTGTCGGCGCATAGGCAGAGGTCATCTGTTTCGTGATGATGGTCTCGGGGATCGTGAAGGCAGCCTCCCTCACGGCACTTCGCACGTCCGAGCCGATGTAGAGTTCATACTCTCCGGCTTCAAGCACATAGGCATACCGGTTGCCCGTCACACCGCTGTCATCGTAGGAGGCGAGGCTCCGAATGTCTAATTCAATAGACACACTCTCCGTTTCTCCGGGCGCAAGCTCCTTCGTCTTGTGAAATGCGATCAGGCTTCTCTCCGGCTGCCCCAGTTTGCCCTGCGGCTTCCTTGCGTAGATCTGGACAACCTCTTTGCCCGGACGCTCACCGATGTTCTTTACCTTGAGCAAAGCACGCACCGTAAAGCTCTCCGTGTCCGCCGTGATCTCAGTTTTCTCTATGGAAAAGGTCGTATAGGAAAGACCGAAGCCAAAGGGGTAGAGTACCCGATCCTTCGCAAAGGTCTCGAAATAGCGATAGCCGACATAGATGTCTTCCGCATAGATGTTGCGCATCCTGTCGCCGAAATTCTTTGCCGACGGATGATCCTCGATGGCATATGCGATCGTATCCGTCAGCTTGCCGGAGGGTGAGACGTTTCCGCAGAGTACATCCGCCACACCGTCTCCGCCGATCATACCGCCCTGCCATGCATAGAGCACGGCTGCGGGAGCATAGTCCTTCACAAAGCGCATATCGATGGGCGCTCCCACATTCAATACCACAATGGTGCGCGAAAAGGCTCTGCACACCTTCCCGATCATATCGAGCTCCGTCTTCGTGAGCTGGTAGGAGCCCTCCTCATCCTTGGAATCGCGGTCTTCGCCTGCGGTGCGGCCGATCACGATCAGGGCCGCCTCGGAAACCTTCGCCGCCTGCTCGCAGAGCTCGTCCGTCACGGGCATCTCCGGCTGCGACCAGGCCTCATTGCCCCAGCCTTCACCGTGATCCGCCGGGTGCTCCTCCTCCCAGTCGGCGTACACCTTACGAAGCTCCTCGTTTAAGATCACGTCGCCGTTTCGGATCAGTCCCTGCGGAATGTCGATCACCTCGGAAACATTCACCATGCCTCCGGAACCGAATCCGCTCTTGTAATACACGTTCTGGCTTCTGCCGAACACGGAAAGACGCGTTCCCTTTTCAAAAGGGAGCGCGTGATCATCGTTTTTTAAGAGCACCACGCCCTCCGTAACGGCACGGCGCGCGGTCTCGATATATTTGTCCCAATCCAGGATTTTTTCGTTTGTATCTGACATCTAAATCCCTCTTTTCCTCATTTGCGGGGTTACCAGCTTAATACCTCATGGCCGTCCTCCGTCACAAGCACCATGATCTCCCACTGTGCCGACGGTTTTCCGTCCTTGGTATATACCTCCCAGTCATTCTCCGGGTCGGTAAAGATCTCCTCTTTTCCCATATTCACCATGGGCTCGATGGTAAACACAAAGCCCGGTACCAGGAGCATATCCGTGCCTGCCTTGGAGTGATAGGACACCCACGGGTCCTCGTGGAACTCAAAGCCCACGCCATGCCCGCCGATCTCGCGGACTACCGTGTACCCGTTGTCATAGCAGTGATCATGCACCGCCTGCCCCATATCTCCCAGGAAGCCCCAGGGCTTCACCTGTTCCAGGCCCTTGTACATGGCCTCCTTCGTCACGCGTACCAGCCTCTGCTTTTCCTCGCTCACCTCACCGATCATGAACATCCGCGAGGAATCGGAAAAGTATCCGTTCAGGATGGTGGAGCAATCCACATTTATGATGTCACCGGACTTCAGGATCACGTCCTTGGAGGGAAAGCCGTGGCATACCTGGTCGTTGACCGAGGTACAAACACTGTAGGGGTAGCCGTTGTAGTTTAAGGGTGCGGGCACACCGCCCATATCCGTTGTGATATCGTACACCCACTTGTCGATGGTCGCGGTATCCATCCCCTCTTTGATGTTGGCCTCGATGTAGTCGAGCACCGCCACATTGATCTTGGCACTCTCCTTGAGCTTCTCCACATGCTCCGGGTTCTTTAACATATCGTGTCGCGGAACCAGGCAGCCGGTATTTGCGTAGTGTGCGATACGGTCATCGAATGCCTCGTGACAAGTCTTGTACTTTTTTCCGCTGCCGCACCAGCACGGATCGTTTCTTCCTATCTTCTTTGCCATGATTATCGTTTCCTCTATATATTTATTTGCTCTAGCTAATGATACGAATTGCTTCGTTTCTGCGCAACCATATCATTGTATTTTATCATCATGAAGTATGTATGACAAGTCCCTATCAAGAAGCCTCAGCGTCGGACCGCTTTCGGCAGCGTGATACGAAATGTGCCGGAAAAGCCGGATTTGACGGGTAGAAGATATGCGCGTACCCGCACCAGCTGTCCTCGGTGACGTGGGCCGCCTCCCACTGCTTATCCAGGGTCGGCTTTTTGCATATGCACGCGTTCCCGTTGTCATCGCTGTCAAAATAATGAAACTCGTGTCCTCGGACGGTATTTTCCTCCGCCGGCAGAAATACGGGATCCTTTTCCGAAAGCGCCACGTAGCCGAAGCGCACCAGATGCCCGGTGTAACGGCAGGCTCCCTTGATCGTTCCCACCATGGGGTAAGACGAACCGTCCTCGCAGGTCAGACTTTCGTGCAGGTACATAAACCCGCCGCACTCTGCCAGGACCGGCATGCCCGCATCGATTGCCTGCCGGATCTCCTCCCGCATGGTTTTGTTTTCCGAGAGCTTTTTTGCATGAAGCTCCGGGTAGCCTCCGTAAAGGATCAGTCCGCTCACATTTTCCGGGAGATGTTCGTCATAAAGCGGTGAAAAGGGGACGAGCTCGGCACCCGCTTCCGTAAGGAGCGCCAGGTTCTCCTCGTAGTAAAAGCAAAAGGCCTCGTCCTTTGCGATCGCGATCCTGACATCCGCCCGTTTGTCCGGGGCGGCTTCGCTCTCCGGGACAAGGGGACGGTTCTTCTGTCTCCGAGACCCGGGGAGACATAAGAACCGTCCCCTTGTCTCCCAAAGTTCCTCGGCAGCCTTCTCCACCAAGTCTTTCAGCCCCGACACCTCCTCCGGCATCACCAGCCCGAGATGTCTGCTCTCCCACATCTGCTCCTGCTTCGGCAGACACCCGAGCACCTTCACGGAAAGCTCCTTCTCGATCACCGGCGCAAGCCTATCGCAATACCCCTTGGAGATGCGGTTCAGGATCACGCCGCAGATTCTTTTTTCTCTGTCCATATCAAGAAATCCGCGGATCACCGCCAGGGCGGAACGCCCCATGCCGTGCGCATCCACGGTCAGGATGATCGGGAGGTCATAGGCGCAGGCGATCTCGTAGGAGGAATTCTCGTCGGAATCCGGCGAGAGCCCGTCATAAAGGCCCATCACGCCCTCCACGATGGTAACGGATGGAGACATGGGGACGGTTCTTTTGTCCCCGAGATTAAGTCCCCCTGCCATCCACAGATCCAGATTCCCCGACGGCACGCCGAGCACCGCGCGGTGAAACATGGGATCGATAAAATCAGGCCCGCACTTGAAGGCGCGGACCTCATAGCCCTCTTTCTTAAATGCGCTGATCAGCGCACAGGTAACAGTTGTCTTTCCGCTGCCGCTTCCGCAGCCCGCGATCATAAATGCATTATTCATGGCGAATCACCCCGACATATAGTCCTTCCCGGTCCAATACCTCACAGTCCGCGGGGCGTAGCTTCCGGATCTTTTCCTCCGGATACGAAAGGTCATATCCGAGATAAAGCCAAAGCTCCGGCAGGCTCTCCTTTGCAAGCAGCGCACCGATCCGCTTTACATCCGCAAGCCCGGAGGTCAGGAAGAACACGTTTTTACTCCCGCGCACGGCATCCTGCAACCGGTTCTCCCACTCCGGCGCCGGAACGCCGTGGGTGCTTACTACTGTGGCATTCTGCCATGCCATATTCAGGCGTGCGTACATATAGAGCATGGAGGAGATCCCGGGCATCGTGATATGCTCGATCCCCGCGTCATGAAACGCTGCGGAGAGCTTCTCGGCTCCCGAATAAAAACCCGGATCTCCGGAAAACAGAACGGATACACTTGCTCCCTCCGGATGCTCTTTCTTTATCTCCTCAAGCCTCGGCAGAATGTCCTCGGCACGGTAATAGGGAAGCTTTTTCCCGCTCGTCTGTACGGACCGAAGCATACGCTCCGCCCCGAAGATCACAGCCGATCCCGCAATTTGTTCCCTTGCCTCCTGTGTGAGCAACCCTTCATTTCCGCAGCCGATCCCCACAAGCGCTACCTGCAGTTTTCCCTCGCCGAGCGTAAAGCCGAATCGCTTTGCCAAAAGGTCGAGCACCTCCCGCAGTGTGTATCCCGGCTTGCCTGATTTTTCCGGCCGGCTGATCACATGCACGGTCACACCGGTCTTTTCCGCAGCCGCAAGCTTCGCGTCCGCACCGCCCGTCTTTCCGCTCTCCTTCATGACCAGATGGCGGATATCGTACTGGCGGATGGTCGCGATGTTGGTCTCCTCGGTAAAAGGACCCTGGGCTGCGATGATCTGCCGGCCCGTAAGTCCGTTTTCGTAGCAGCACTGCAAACTCTCGACACTCGGGATCACGCGAGCGATCAGACGGGAACGGAGCTCCTCCTTCCCGCAGAAGCTGTGCAGATCCTTGGTACCGGTCGTGAGCAGGATGTTGCCTTCCGTCGACAACAGCTCCTCAACGCAGGCGGCGACGGTAGCGGTTCGGTAAGAGGAAGAACCGTCCCCGACGGTCTCTCGGCGTTCCAGTCTAATGTATTCGACATTCTTATCCTTCAAGCTTTCGAGGATTGTTTCCGTCACGACAGCGGCATAGGGATGTGTCGCATCCACCACAAGCTCACAGCCTGTAGCCTCGTACAGCCCGCGCATTCCCTCCGCATCCAGACGTCCCTCGTGAACCGTGACAAGCGGCGACGGCTCCATCACCGCGCTGCCGTATTCGGTAGCCACGCAGACATCACACGCGACATTTGACCGCGAGAGATGCTCTGCCAGCATGCGGCCTTCTGTTGTTCCCGAAAAAATAAGGATCCTGCTCATCGTCTCTCTCCGTATCTCAATCTCGTTCCCGGGATAATCTTTCAACATACCCCCGCGGTGTCACCAGGCGATCTCCCACGATCCGCGTCTTTGAATTCCCGATAAAAACCGTCGTAAACATATTGACCCCGGCCTCCGCAAGCTCCGCCAAGGTGCAGACTCTGCTGTTTGCGCCATCACGTCCGATGTTTTCCGCAATGCCGCAGGCACGGTCCTCTCCCGCACCCGCCGCAAGCATGATCTCGCAGGCACGCTTCAGATAGTCCGCGCGTTTTTTGCTTGCGGGATTGTACAGCACGATCACAAAATCTCCCTGCACAGCCGCAGTCAGACGCTGTTCGATCACTTCCCATGGCGTCAAAAGGTCGCTTAAGCTGATCGTGCAGTAATCGTGTCCGAGCGGTGCGCCGAGAAGCGCGGCGCCGGAATGGGCCGCGGTGATGCCGGGGATCACCGCAACATCAGTCTCTTTGTCCTCACCGAGCATCTCCAGCATGGGCGAAGCCATGCCGTACACACCCGCGTCCCCGCTGCAGATCAGGGCTACGGTCTTTCCCTCCGCTGCAAGCTCCGCACAAAGCCTGCAGCGCTCGAGCTCCTGTCGCATGCCCGTGGTCCTGTATTCCTTTTCCGGAAAGCTCTTTTTTAAAAGTTCGACATAAACCGTATAGCCGACGATGACATCGCTCTCCTCGATCGCCGTCCTCGCCTGCGCGGTCAGATAGGCCTCATCTCCGGGGCCGATCCCCACGATATAGATCATGTTTCCCATGTTACGATTCGATCCTTTCTCCTTGCAACGGCAACCGTCACACCGTTTTCCGCAAGCTTCTCCTTCACAAGCTCCGCGCCTTCTCCCGCATGGAACATGGCCGCGCGCTCGCATACATTCGACACGCCGGTCACCTGCTCCACAAAGGCGGAAAACGAAAAGCTTCCCTCCATATCCGAAAGCTCCTTTGCACTGTAGGTGTAAAGCTTTACGCCATGCTCTGCCGCAGCACGCAGCAGTCCGGGCTCCGCCGCCTTCAGGTCAATGCTCGCAAACGCGCAGATCTCGTTTTTCCGTTCGGATAAACCGCAGTCCGAAAGACTCGCGTTTACCTGCGCCAGGATCACTTCCGCGGACATCCCCTTCCTGCAGCCGATACCGACCACATAGGGGCGCGGTGCAAGGCGCAAGACTGCCGGCACCTCCTCACGCGAGATCACAAGGTCCGCGTACTCCGTCGGCGGATAAGATATCAAGGTAAGCTCCTTCGGAACCTCATTCTCATCAAATTCGATCTCCGGGGAGACGGAAACCGTGATCCGTCCTTCCCTTAACAGTTTGGCGGATACCTCAGCGATACCCTCACGGTTCACGATCAAAAGCCCGTTTTTTTCCGCGAAGACATCCGCCGAAAACAGACCGTTCACATCCGTTGCCGTGGTGATCACCGCCTGCGCGGACATTGCATCGGCAAGCCTTTTTGCAAGCGCATTTGCCCCGCCCACGTGTCCGGAGAGAATGGGGATCACATACTGTCCCGCCTCGTCCGCAACCAGTACGGCGCTGTCGGTTAGCTTATCCTTTACAAAGGGCGCGATCATCCGGACCGCGATGCCGCAGGCTCCGATAAAGAGCACGGGCACACGCATGGCAAAGCTCTCCGCAAGAAAGTCCTGCAACGGTTCATCCTCCCTGTACGAGAACATGAATCCGTTTGCTCTCTCTTCAATTCTTTTCGCAAGCTCCCTTCCTCTCTCAGTGAAGGTACAGATCCTTATCAAGTCCATACAGCTTTGACCTCTCGTAATCCCCCGTTTTTATCGCATCACCCACCAGGATGAGCGCCGTTTTCCTGATATCATTCTCCCTCGCCGTCTCCGCAAGTGTTCCAACGGTGCAGAGAAAGGTTTTTTCCTCCGGCCAGGTAGCCTTGTACACGATGGCCGCCGGCGTATCTTCCCTGTAGCCGCCTTCGACTAACCGTGTAGACAGTTCCTCCGCCATGGACACACTCAGATAGATTGCCATGGTCGTCCCGTGAGAAGCGAAGCTCTCGATACTCTCCCGCTCGGGTACGGCGGTCTTTCCCGCCATCCGCGTGATGATGAGCGACTGCGACACCCCGGGCAGGGTATATTCTAAATTCAGGCTTGCCGCGGCGCCGAAGCAGGCACTCACCCCCGGACAGAGATCGTAATCGATCCCCCGTGCAGCAAGCGCATCCATCTGCTCGCGGATCGCGCCGTAAAGGCTCGGATCTCCGGTCTGCAGGCGCACCACAAGCTTTCCCATCCGCACGCTTTTTTCCATGAGGTCTATGATCTCTTCCAGCTTCATCTCCGCGCTGTCGTACACCTGCGCCTGGGGTGCAAACTCAAGCAGCATGGGGTTGACCAGAGATCCTGTGTAGATCACCACATCCGCACGGTTCAAAAGCCTTGCGCCGCGCATGGTGATCAGGTCCTCGGCCCCCGGGCCGGCCCCCACAAAATGAACTACGTTAGTATCGTTTCCCATTTCTCACTTGCCCCCTGTATTCCGTAAACATTTGAAAATACCACACATTCGATCTCATACCTTCCGGCCACGCGTTTGGTAAGATGACCCATGATCCGTTCCATCACGCGGTCCATGAAGGGTTTCTCCGTTCCCGCATTCCGCACGATCTCATAGGCCGCATCCGTGGAGACGCAGGAAAGGATCTGCAGGATCAAATCCCGTTCCATCCCCGCCTCAAGAGCGGCACAGGCCATCAGCTCCATGCGGCAGTCCGCCACCTTGGAGTGGGTGTTCATGATCCCGCCGGCAAGCTTGATCAGCTTTCCCATATGCCCCACAAGAAGCACCCGAGAAAACCCGCACTCCGCCGCCATGTCGAGCGCATCACCGATATAATTGGAGCACTTGACCACCTCGTTCATATCAAAGCCGTAATGCTCCCGCATGAAATCCACACCGTAATTTCCCGGCGCGATCACCACCGAGGTCTCCCCGAGCGCGCGCTTTTGACCGAGCGAAAGGCGGATGGTATCGAGCACCGCCTGCGTGCTCATGGGCTCCACGATCCCGCTGGTACCTAGAATGGAAATGCCGCCGGTGATCCCCAGGTTTTCGTTGAACGTCTTCTTTGCAAGCTCCTCACCGCCCGGCACCGAGATGATCACGTTCATTTCTCCGATGTGATCAAAAAGCTCCTTTATCTCCCGCACGCCTTCCTCGATCATCCTGCGCGGCACGGAATTGATCGCAGCATTTCCGACCGGCTGGTCAAGGCCCGGTTTCGTCACACGGCCCACACCCTCACCGCCGTCGATCGTCACGATATCCCGGTCGCTGCTCCCGTAGCTTACGGTTGCGAAGATCAGCGCACCCGTTGTGATGTCCGGATCGTCTCCTCCGTCCTTTTCCACGGCACAGCGCACAAAGCCTTCACCGCGCTCTACAGCAAGCAGCGCCGCGCGGTATTCCTTCCCGCCCGGCGTTGCTATGGTCATATATTCCATTTCCTTTCCGGTAAGCAGCATGAACGCCGCCGCCTTTGCGGCCGCTGCCGCACAGCTTCCGGTGGTAAATCCCTGTCTCATGGTCTAAGCTCTTTTTTTCCGTCTTGCTTCCTTGTCGGCATACATTCTCGCATCGGCCTCCTTCATGAGCTCCTCCACATTGAGCGCCGGGTCGATGGGCGCGCTCACGCTTCCGACACTGGCGCTGATCTCATAGGGCTTGGTCGTCTCCGCATGCTTTTCGATATATCCGTACAATCGTTCCCGCACGGTGTCGGCAGACAGGTTGAGCGGCTCGTCCGTGATCAGCACGCACTCATATTCATCACCGCCGAACCTTGCGCAGATACCGTTTCTCGCCGCAAAGTTCTTGATGGCCTGCGCCATGGTCTTGATGGCGTAGTCGCCCTCCAGGTGGCCGTAATTATCGTTGATGATCTTCAGTCCGTCCAGGTCGATCGAGAAGACCGTCAGCGTCATACCGTGGTTTGCCATGTCACCGATCAGATTGCCCACCTCATCGAAGAATCCTCTCCGGTTGTAGATCCCCGTCAGATAATCCTGCGTGGACGCCTGCTCCATCACCTTGTTGACTTCCTTCAGTCTCGCGTTGAGCCAGGTGAGCTTGTGGTTCTTTAATACGATGTTTATGCCCGTAGACACAAACATACCGAGCTCCTCACAGCGCCGCATATCACGCGGCGTGGGATCCTCGAAGCCCTCGACAATGTAGCCGAACACTTCCGTATGCGTATGCAGCAGTCGGACCATAAACATATTGATGCCGCTGTCCTTCGTAGTCAGCTTATGAATCCCGGGGATCAGCTCACTCTCATGATAGTGCTCTCCGACCGGCTTGTATTCCCCGTCCTCGACTCTCAGGACGGAAACGCACTCCCGACCCGGAATCACATTGGTCACAGCATCCACATAATCCACAAACATACCGATAAAGTGAAAATGATTTGTCCAAAGACTCACGGCGGTTTCCAGGATCTTAACAGCACCCTTCAGGCTGTCACTCTCCGCCGACTCAAAGAGCAGTCGGTTCATGGCTGTCATGTGCCATTTCTGATCTGTGGTGGAATCGGCCATGATGTTGACCATTTCCTCCGCTGTTTTTCCGGGATGCTTACACCCGCAGGAAAGGTTCGGCGTCACAATGAAATCGATCATCCTGGTGTAGGAGGTATCCACATTCTCCCCGCGCTTGTAGGCTGCCAGGGTTTCCAGCACCAGGGCCGCCTCTGTTTTATAATCCGGCGATACCGTGGAGATCGAGGGGAAATTCAGTCTGCCGCTCAAGGTTCCGTCGATGCCCGTCACGATAATATCCTCCGGCACCTTCAGGCCGGCCTTCTTGATACAGTCACAGGCGGCGATGGCCATGGCATCGTTTGCACAGATGATGGCATCCGGAAGCTCCTCCAGGCTCAGGTATTCCTCCATGGCCTGTCTGGCGGGTCTGTCCCAGAAATCACCGTATTTTAACAGCGACTCGTCAAACTCCACACCGCGTTCGGCGAGGGCCTCGCGAAAGCTCGCAATTCTCTGGTCCGAAAAATCATTGCCCTTCACCCCGGCGAGCATCGCGGGTCTTTTCACCTTGTGCTGCATCAGGACGTGCAGCACCATGTCCTTAAAGCCGCTGCTGTAATTCATCTCTATATTGACGCAGCCCGGAAGCTCCCGTTCAAGCGAGAATACCGGCACGCCCTTTTTTTGCATATTGGTGCTTACCACATGGAGCATGGGAACACTGGCGATGGTCTCGCCCATGATCACAACGGCGGCGCAGTCAATTTCTTCTATGATCTCAAGCAGGCGTGTCTCCCTGCTGATCTCAGCGACCCCCTCCATGGGATCCGCGGAGAAATTAAAAACCGCGACAACATAATCATTATCCTTACATTGTCTTACCAGCTCGGTGATAAACGCATTTTCCTTTTCCTCATAAAGCCAGCAACCGCAGACTGCTATGATCTCTCTATGCTCACTCATGAAGTTTATCCTCCGTAAAAGCTCTGATACTCTGTATTTTACACGGCATTACAAAACCTTGCAATCATCTTTTTGTCATATATTACAACAGCTTGTACAAGATTGCGTTTATGATCGCAGCTGCCACATTACTGCCGCCCTTTCGCCCGCGGTTTACGATGTAGGGGAGATCCGTTTCCATGATCAGCTCCTTCGCCGCCTCCACGTTTACAAAGCCGACCGGAACCCCGATCACGGCTCCGGGTGTAAACGTTCCGTCATCATACATCTCGCGGATGCGGATCAAGGCTGTCGGCGCGTTTCCGACCACATAGATGACCGGCCCGTCCTTTGCCAGCTCCGCTGCCCGCTCCACGCTGACCGTCGCCCTTGTGATACCCCGTGCCTCGGACTCGGCTGCGACATCCGGCTCCGCCATGAAGCAGCATACGCGCCCGCCGTAGGCCTCCACGCGCTTTTTGTTGATCCCTGAGAGCGCCATATTGGTGTCCGTCACTATGACAGCCCCTGCCTTGATCAGGTCCGCAATTCTTTGAATGACACCCTCGGAAAAGCAGAGCGTTTCCGCATAGTCAAAATCCGCGGTGGTGTGGATCGCACGCTTGATCAAAAATGCACGGTCCTCCGGAAGCTCGATCCCGCGCGTTTGAAGCTCCTCCTCAATGATCGCAAAGCTTCGCGCTTCTATTTCCTTTGGTTTGATATGTTCTATATTCATTCTCTCATGATCTCCGTAAGCGCCTCGAGCAGAGCGATGTTTGCCTCATGATCCTTGACAGCTACACGGGTAAACCTTTCCGAAAGTCCATCATAATCCCCGCAGCCGCGTACCAGGATTCGCTTTTCGAGAAGCGGCCCGTAAAGCGCACGCCCGCTTTGTAAAAGCAAAAACGATGTATCCGACGGGAACACCCTGACGCCGAGCTTTTCTAATTCGTTAGACAAAAATGCCCGTTCGGCTTCGATCGTCGCAAGTGTCTGTTTCATAAAGTCCGTTTCCGCAAGGACCCTCGCCGCTTCGCAGGCTGTCTCCTGCGCCATGACCGACATATTCCACTCCGGCAGGTTCTTCGCAAGACGGCGGATGTTTTGTTCCTGCGAGACGGCATAACCGATCCGGACTCCCGGAAGCGCAAAGAGCTTTGTGTAGCCGCTTACTATGTAAAGTCCGTCGTAGTTGTCTATCCGGTTCGTCAGACTTACGCCGTTCCCGGTCATCTTGAGAAAGCTCTCGTCAAGAAGGAACGCCGTCTCCGTCTCCGCGCACCTTTCCGCGATCCGGTCAAGCAGCGGAGCATCGATGCACCGGCCGGTGGGATTGTTCGGATTTGCGAGGATCAACAGGTCGCACGCCGACGTGATCCGGTCTAAAATCCCCTCGTCGAGCAGGAAATCCTTTTCTTCCTTAAGCTCATAAGTATCCACTCTGCAATCCGGCATAGCAAAAAGTGCATGCCGGTATCCGGTAAATCCGGGAGTCGCTAGCAGCACGCGCTTTGGCCGCAGCATGCGCACGATCCCCGAAATAAGCTCCGAGGCCCCGTTCCCGCCGATCACCTGTGTCTCCTCTACACCCTCCGCGCGCGCGATCAACCGCCGTGCCTCCCTCTGCTCAGGATCGGGATAGCGGTCCGCGTGTGCCAGGCTGTTTGCAAGTGCCGTGCGCACCGCTTCCGGACAGCCGAGCGGATTCAGGTTGACGGAAAAATCATAGTCTATCGTTTTGTCGTAAATATTACCACCATGCATAGTATCACTCCAAGTGCAAACAGCGACTGCGACGTGTACATCAGCGTACAGCTCTTTTTGATATCCTCCGCCGTGATCTCCCGTGTCGCATCTCCGATAGTCGGTTTTTCTACCGGCTTTCCGAAATAGATATTCGTGCCGCCGAGCCTGATTCCGAGTGCTCCCGCGCATACACTCTCCGTCTGCGCAGAGTTCGGACTCTTGTGGTTATAGCGGTCGCGTTTAAAAATACGCCAAGCGTCCGCGGCCGAATACTCATGTGACATCGCACGCGCAGAGAGGATCATCAACATGGCCGAAAACCTGGACGGCAGGAAGTTTAATACATCATCCGTTTTCGCCGCCGCCCTTCCGAAATCCTCGTAGCGCTCATTCTTATATCCCACCATGGAGTCCATGGTATTGACCGCCTTGTACAGATACCCGAGTATCGGGCCGCCGATGAGAACGTAGAGCATGGGAGCGATCACACCGTCCGAGGTGTTTTCCGCCACGGTCTCCACCGCAGCCCTTGCCACGCCGGCTTCATCCAAGGTATCGGTCTCCCTTCCCACGATCATGGAGACCGCCGTTCTCGCCGCGGGCAGATCCCCGGCTTTCAAGGCATCGTACACCTTCATGCTCTCGTCCCGCAAACTCTTTGCCGCGAGGAGATAGCAGGTGAGCACCGCCTCTACCGCGACACCCACATATCGGTGGATCAGATACGCACCCACAGTAAGCCCCGTGACCGGGATCAAGGTGATCAGAAGCACAAGGACCACCAGGATTCTCCCTCTCCTGCGAAGCACTGCGCCCTCTGCCTTTTCCTTCGGATAAAGGCACTTTTCCAGCCCGGCGATCAGGGCACCGATCCATCTGACCGGATGCGGGAAATGCTGCGGATCACCGATCAGGCGATCAAACAGGATACCCGCCAAAAATGCGGTTATATGATAGGAGATGAATGTCATCCTCGCTTACCTCCAGCTTCAGTAAAATGCATTCTCCGTTCTCTGCGATAAAATCAAAATATCCTTTTCCCGTGAAATGACACATGACAGACATGATGTTACCGCCGTGAAACACAAACACGAACCGATCCGTTTCCCCTGCATAGGAATGGATGGTTTCTAAAAATGCGCGCAAGGACCGGGCTTCAAACTCGGCTCTCGACTCGCCCCCGGGAAACGCGATGGTGCCGTTAGACTCAATCCATTTGTTATAGGCAGGATCATGCTCCATCTCATCCGCGCTCTTTCCCTCAAATTCCCCGAAGCTCATCTCGGTAAGCTCCGGGATCACGATCTGAGGCCGATCCGGGAACAGGATCTCCGCCGTCATCCGCGCGCGCAGCATGGGGCTCACAAAGAGGAGACCCTCCCCCGCTTCTCTCGGAAGCTGATCTCTCTCCTCGCAAAGCGCGCGGATCCCTTCCTCGCAAAGAGGCTGATCCACACCGGAGCCGATGTACCGGTGCTCTATATTTCCCTGTGTCTTTCCGTGTCTGATCAACAGACATTCGATCGTTTTACCCATTCTTTATATCCATGTCAGGCATGCAAGGACAATCAGGATCAAAGCTTCACCGACGGTGACGAAGTAGCCCGACGTATCCCCCGTCACACCACCGAATTCTTTCTTACACATTGTATGATACCAAGCCGCAAAAAGCAAAAGCGCCGCAATCGAGCACAGTCCGCCGAGCGGGTGCACCACACACATAGCCGTGACAGCGATCGCATACGTAAGGGCCAGAATTATAACATCACCCGTTTTGCTTCCCGCCGACTCCATCTCAAGCATCCCCTCGCGTTTGGCATGGGGAAACAGGAGCGCCGTAAGCCCGCAGGCCGCCCTGACCGTGACAAACGAAATCGCATGAAGGAGCAGCAGACACTCCACCTCTTTCCAAAGAAGCAGCGCGAGGCAGGCAATCCAGCAGCCCGCAAGCATGAGAAGCCTGATCACGGCAAAGGCTCCGATATGCGGATCCTTTAGTATAGCCAGCTTTTCCTCCCTGCTCTTATAGGAGCTTCTCGCATCCTGCACATCCATAAATCCGTCCACATGAAATCCGCCGGTGATCACAAGCGGGATCAGGGAAAGCGCACAGCAGGAAAAAACAAGAGGAAGCTCACATCCGGTAATCAGGACATATGCACCGTAGAGTGCCGCGCCGGCCACCAGACCCGCAAGAGGCAGAAATACAAGCACATGGGCACAGTCTTCCTCCTTTGCATTCTTTAACCGAAGCGGAAGCCTTGTATATAAGGACATGGCAAAGATCAGATTCCTAAGGGTTTTCATGCAGCACAAATCCTCCGTCCCGACAAGCAAACACCTTGTCGGCCCTATCCAGCAAGCGTCCATTGACAAGCTCCGTCAGCTTTACGTAGGCCCTTGTCTCATCGTCGTAGTCCGGTGCATCTTCGTCGAACTCATTAGACACAACGATGAGCTCCGCCGCAATCGCAGAAAGCCCCATGATATCCGCTGTGATCCTGTCCGCAAGCATCTCCGGGTCCGCATCCGCGTTTTCCGCAAGATGCATCTCGTTGCCTACCAGATTAGACACACATTCAAGCAGGCAGACCGCAGGCGAATAAACCTTCACGGTTTCAAATACGGTCTCAAGCTTTACCGGACATTCGATAGTGAGAAAGTCCTTTCCGGCTCTGTTTTGTCTGTGCTTTTCGACACGGGCCGCGCCCGCTTCTCCCTGCGGGATCATGGTCGCGATATACAGTTTTTTCGCACCGGGCAGACATTCCGTCGCAAGCTGTTCCGCAAGCTCGGACTTCCCGCTGTCCGGTACGCCGAGTACCAAGGTGATCATTTATTATACCTCTCATATGTTTCGATTCCCGCGGAGGCAAAATCTCCGCCCTCACGGTATAGGGCGAGCGCAATATCGATCAAGGGAAAGAGCATGACCGCGCCGGTACCCTCACCGAGTGCCATGTCTCCCGCGATCAGGGGTCTTAAGCCAAGCGCCGAAAGCGCCTGCAGGTTTCCCTGCTCTCTTCCGGCATGTGAAGGAATCACATACTCGCGAACCCCCGGTACCATGCGTTCTGCAAGAAGCGCTGCCACCGTGCTGATCAGCCCGTCACAAACCACAGGGAGGTTCCTTCCCGCGGAGCCGATGTAGAGCCCCACCATGCCGGCGATATCGAGTCCGCCCAGACACGAGAGCAGGTAAAAGGCCCGCTCAGGCTCCGTCATCTCTCCTGCAGTTCCGTACTTCTTCAGCCCCGCCGCGATCACTCTCTTTTTTCGCTCCAGCTTTTCATCGGAGAGCCCTGCACCGCGTCCGCACACATCCTCGGGCGAAAGCGAGAGAAGTCCGCACAAAAGCGCCGTTGCGGTAGTCGTGTTGCCGATGCCCATCTCGCCTGCGGCAAGGATTTTCTCACCGGAATCCGCAAGCTCTCCGGCAAGCTCCATGCCGCGCTCTATGGCAAGCAGAGTCTCCTCCTCCGTCATGGCCGGTGCCTTGATAAAATCTCTCGTTCCAAAGGACACTTTTAGGTTTCTCACCCCCGCGATGTCCGTTTGCGAACACATACCGATATCTACGGGAAGGATCTTAACGCCTGCCTTTCCCGCCATCACGTTCACCGTGCTTTTTCCCGCGCCGAGAAGTACCGCAACCTGTGCGGTCACCTCCGATCCACACTGTGATACGCCCTCTTCCACCACGCCGTTGTCGGCGCAGAAGATGACTGCCGTCCGGCGGTCCGCAACCGGAGTCTCGGTCCCCTGTGCAGCACCGATCCGGCAGATCAGGGTTTCGAAATCCCCCAATCCGTCTATCGGTTTAGACAACGAATCCCACCTTGCGCGG
>CACZPL010000029.1 GCA_902783015.1 uncultured Lachnospiraceae bacterium | reverse complement strand
TATCGCACTCGCAATGATCGAGGATGCGGAAAAGAGCGGAAAGATCAAACCGGGCGCAACCATCATTGAGCCGACATCCGGTAATACCGGAATCGGACTCGCAGCGGTTGCAACCGCTAAGGGATATAGGGCGATCCTGACACTTCCCGACACCATGAGTGTTGAGAGAAGAAATATGCTGAAGGCCTACGGTGCAGAGTTGGTTCTGACCGAAGGCGCAAAGGGCATGAAGGGCGCCATCGCTAAGGCAGAGGAGCTGAACAAGGAGATCGAAGGATCGGTCATCTTGGGACAGTTCGTAAACCCGGCAAACCCGAAGGTTCACAGAGAGACCACAGGCCCGGAAATCTGGGACCAGACAGACGGTAGGGTGGACATCTTCGTGGCAGGTGTAGGCACCGGCGGTACCGTGACCGGCGTAGGTGAGTACTTAAAGTCGCAGAACCCGAACGTGAAGATCGTGGCTGTCGAGCCCGCAACCTCACCGGTTCTCTCCAAGGGTACCGCAGGCGCGCATAAGATTCAGGGTATCGGCGCCGGCTTCGTACCGGATGTGTTAAACACGAAGGTCTATGACGAGGTGATCGCCGTAGAAAACGAGGATGCCTTCGAAGAGGGAAGACGTTTTGCAACCACCGAGGGAGTGCTGGTGGGGATTTCCTCAGGCGCAGCCTTAAAGGCGGCGACCATTCTTGCAGCTCGTCCGGAGAACAAGGGAAAGACCATCGTGGCCCTGCTTCCCGATTCCGGTGACAGATACCTTTCCACAGCCCTCTTTAACAGAGGCTAAACAAGAAAAACCTCCTGAACATAAATTTTGCGGTTGTCGGTTGACAGCCGCAAAAATTAAAACTATAATTCATATTAAATACATAGGAATATGGAGAATTGTGGCAACGGAGGTGCAATATGAAAATATCAACCAAGGGACGTTATGCGTTAAGACTGATGCTGGATCTGGCAGTGTACGATACCGGAGAGCCGGTAAGCTTAAAGGATGTGGCCGTCAGGCAGAACATTTCCGAAAAGTATCTCGAGCAGATCATCTCGATCCTGCATCGTGCCGGTTATGTGCGAAGCGTGCGCGGCGCGGGCGGCGGATACCTTCTCACGAAGGATCCGGCGGAGTATACGGTGGGCGACATCCTGCGGCTCACGGAGGGGGATCTGACCACGGTGGGCTGTGTGGGGAACAACCCGGAGCCCTGTGAGCGTGAAGCCATGTGTGTGACCGTGGAGATCTGGCAAAAGATCTATGACGCCATCAGCGAGGTTGTGGACAACATTACATTGGAGTATTTGGTCAATCGCTTCCACGAGAAGGGAAGTGATTACGTGATTTAAGGAGGTACGATGATTGCGAAGCAATCGTGCCGTTACATTGAGGAGGAGCCATTATGAGCAATTATAAATTCGAAACCTTACAGTTACACGTAGGACAGGAGCAGCCGGATCCGGCGACGGACGCAAGAGCGGTTCCGATCTATCAGACGACATCCTATGTGTTCAGAAACAGCCAGCATGCGGCAGACCGTTTCGGTCTTGCGGACGCTGGTAATATCTATGGACGTCTAACCAATTCGACACAGGGCGTGCTGGAGGAGCGGCTTGCGGCTCTGGAGGGCGGCAGCGCGGCTTTGGCGCTTGCATCCGGCGCAGCGGCCATCACTTATACCATTCAGGCACTTGCCGCAAACGGCGGACACATCGTAGCCCAGAAGACTATTTACGGCGGCAGCTACAACTTGCTGGCGCATACACTTCCTCAATACGGTATCCGTACCACCTTCGTGGATGCGCACAATTTAGCTGAGATCGAGGGCGCGATCGAGGCTGACACGAGAGCCATCTACTTAGAGACCCTCGGTAACCCCAACAGTGATATCCCGGATATTGATGCGGTTGCGGAGATCGCGCACAAGCACGGACTTCCGCTGGTGATCGATAACACCTTCGGTACTCCGTATCTGATCCGCCCCATCGAGCACGGAGCGGACATCGTGGTGCATTCCGCCACCAAGTTTATTGGCGGTCACGGTACCACACTCGGCGGTATCATCGTGGAGTCCGGCAAGTTTGACTGGAAGGCAAGCGGCAAGTATCCGAACATCGCAGCACCGAACCCGAGCTATCACGGTGTTTCCTTCTACGATGTAGTAGGCCCTGCAGCCTTCGTAACCTACATTCGTGCCATTTTACTGCGCGATACGGGCGCAACGATCTCTCCGTTCAACGCCTTCCTGCTCCTGCAGGGTGTTGAGACATTGTCTCTCAGATTAGACAGACATGCGGAGAACACCAAGAAGGTGGTTGAGTTCCTGAAGAATCATCCGAAGGTTCAGAAGGTGAACCATCCGTCCCTTCCGGAGCATCCGGACCATGCGCTGTACGAGAAGTACTTCCCGCAGGGCGGCGCATCCATCTTTACCTTTGAGGTAAAGGGCGGCAAGGAAGAGGCATGGAGATTTATCGACAACTTAAAGATCTTCTCCCTGCTTGCCAATGTAGCGGATGTGAAGAGCCTTGTGATCCATCCGGCGTCTACCACACACTCACAGTTAAATGATGAGGAGCTTGCGGATCAGGGTATTACCCAGAGCACGATCCGACTCTCCATCGGAACGGAGCATATTGACGATATCATTGCAGATCTTGAGGCAGGTTTTGCGGCAATCTAAGGTGAATTATAATTGACTGTAGCACGTTAAAGTGATATAGTGTAAAAGAAGGTTTCCTTATATAGGAAACCTTCTTTTTTCAGAATAATAACAGGATTCTTCGTCGCTGTGCTCCTCAGAATGACATGACAGAATGTCATCCTGAGCGCAGCGAAGGATCCCGGAATCATAGTCAGGAGGAAAAAGACATGGACGAACTCTTAGCATGTCGCGAGGAGATACAGGAAATAGACAGGCAGATGGCCGAGCTTTTTGAGCGCCGTATGGGCGTTGCAAAGCGCATCGGCGCTTATAAACAAAAGCGCGGTTTGGCCGTGCGGGATAAGGCGCGCGAGGCGAAGCTCATCGAAAAAAACAAAGCGCTGATCGGAGAGGATGATATCCGTTCCTACTATGTGAGGTTCCTGCAGGAGACCATCGATCTTTCCGTGGCACTGCAGGAAAAGGAGATGGGCGGTCTAAAGGTTGCCTACGGCGGCGTGGAGGGCGCTTACGCAAATATTGCGGCAAAGAAGATGTTCCCCGGGGCAAACTTCATCTCGAAGTCCGACTTTGAGGATGCTTACAAAAGCGTGGAGAGCGGGGCCTGCGACTGTGCGGTGCTTCCGATCGAAAACAGCTTTGCCGGAGAGGTGGGGACCGTGATGGATCTCATGTATACGGGATCCCTTTTCGTAAACCAGGTGTACGATCTTCCCATCCGTCACAGACTGCTGGGACTTCCGGGCAGCAGTGCCGAAAAGATAAAGACCGTGATCTCGCATCCGCAGGCGCTCGCACAGTGCAGTGGCTATCTTTCAAAACACGGGATGGAGACCATCTCGGAGAGAAACACCTCCGCTGCGGCGCAGAGGCTCACGGAGCTTCAGGATCCTACCGTGGGTGTGATCGCCTCGGAGGAGACGGCGGAGCTCTTTCATCTCGAGATCTTAAACTCCGATATCCAAAAGCCCGGTACCAACACAACGCGCTTTGCGGTCTTCTCGCGCGTACAGAATACACCGTCCGAGACGGCCAAGGTGGAGGACGCGAAGTTTATCCTCGTGTTTACCACAAAGAACGAGGCGGGTGCGCTTGCCTCCATGCTTAGCACCATCGGTGCCCACGGCTACAATATGCGAAACTTAAAGAGCAGGCCATTGAAGAGTCTGCCGTGGAATTATTACTTCTATGTGGAGGGTGAGGGAAACATCCATACGAAAAACGGATCGGACATGATGCGTGAGCTTTCGGTGCTCGGTGCGGATATCAAATTGGTAGGGTCATACAGTTGATCAAGTGTAGACGGGGCAGATCCTGCGTGAAGCGCAGGATCTGCCCCGTCTGTCGTCCATTTATGTGTAGCTTGTGTGACTATCGCATGATATAATGATAGACAGTTGTTATGGGGTCTTTGCGCCCAAAAAGTATAGGAGGAATGAACGAAATGGATGAGCAGTTAAGACAGAATGATCAGCTAAAGGAACTGGAAATAAAAAACAGAAAGGCCGACTACGCAGATCTCGGAATTCAGCGTGAACTGCGGCAGCAGATGCAGCAGGATCAGCAGGAGGGACAGCAGGGCGAGGCGCAGCAGGTAGGACTTCCGGCAAATGCGCCCGTGGAGATTCCGAAGACCAAGCTACCCCGTACACTGCTCGATTCCTTAAAGCCTATCCTTTCCTGGAGAAAGCTCAGGACAGATACGGCGAGAAACTTAAAGTCCTCCGTGCAGGAGCTCCTTGCGGCAAAGACCGAAAACGTTGCAGCGGATAAGCTGATGGATGTAGTAAAGGCTGCCGTTGATTATATGGCAGCGCACAAGGGCCATCGTATAACAGGCTCCGGTGAGGAGCGTAAGGAAGCAATCCGCACATTTTTAAACGAGACAGCAGTCTATGCGCCGAGTGCCGGCTCTGCTTTTATGCGGAGCTTGCAGAACAGTCTGCCGGCGCTGGATGACCAAAAGAAGTATGCGAGAAAATTTAAGACAGATGCGCTTGGAGCCTTTGAAAACAAATATGAAACGGCCAATCTTAACACGGCTATCGAGCTGACGCAGCAAAACGAGGAGATCAAAAAGAATCAGATCCGTGCCTGGGGCGGGATCGACGCGGAGGCAAGGAGAAGGCTTGCCAAGAGACAGAATCCCGGAACATCCTGGAAGCATGATGTGGCGGTGAACAATATCCATATGGCTCCGGTTCCGTTCGTGAATGCCGTGAACAATTTGGACATTCCCGACATTGCGGCCATGGATGATTTTCAGATCCTTGCCTACGGGGAAAACATAGAGGAGATGCGCAGCAAAAAGTATCTCCCCTTGCTTGCGTGCTTTGACGAGCTTGTTAAGGACGGGGATCTGAACAATATGAATTTGATCCACGAAATGCAGGCAAAGCTCAGGACCTTTTCCCAGGTTCTTGACCAGTACGATAAGCGCATTCACATCATGGCAGGGGAGCTTGCCGAGGAGAATCTGGCCAACGATCCGCTGTACGGAAAATACAAGGATGAGCTTGACACAAAGAATGCTGCGGATATCGACGCAGAGTATCAGGCCGAGATCGCTGAGTTCAAGAGAATCTATATGTCAAACGGCCGTCATGCAAAGCCGAGTAATGCGGTAATCTTAAACTCCATGAAGACCAAGGCAAGGAGCCGTGCCGAATCGGAGTATGATCAGCTCCGCAATGCTGCGGAGGCGGAAATGACCAGGGTG
>CACZPL010000028.1 GCA_902783015.1 uncultured Lachnospiraceae bacterium | reverse complement strand
TATGCCGAGATCGAATATGCTAAGCGCCTGGCGAAGGAACTTGATCTGGAAAACTTTGACAGGACCATCACACCGGAGGATTACTGGGATGTGCTTCCCACGGTGCAGTATTACATGGACGAACCGCTGGCAGATGCGAGTGCGGTGGCGCTTTACTTTGTGGATCGTGAGGCCGCAAAGCAGGTGAAGGTAGTGCTCTCGGGCGAGGGCGCGGATGAGTTCTTCGGCGGTTACAACATTTACCATGAGCCTATGAGCCTGCGGCCGTTTAAACGTGTGCCGAAGCCGGTGAAGGCGGCTATGAAGGGCGTTGCCAATGTGGCGCCGAACATCAAGGGAAAGAATTATGTGATCCGCGGATGTACACCTCTTCGGGATCGTTTCGTGGGAAATGCTTTCCGCTTCAATGAGAAGGAGACGGCGAAGATCCTGAAGACACCGGATGATATGCGTAAGCAGTACATCAACCGCATCACGGGCAGATGCTATGATATCGCGGAGCGGGATAATTACGACGAAGTGACGACCATGCAGTTTATCGACATGAACTTCTGGCTGATCGGGGATATCCTCTTAAAGGCGGACAAGATGAGCATGGCGCATTCCTTAGAGTCACGCGTACCGTTCCTGGACAAGGTGCTTTTTGAGACTGCAAGAAGGATCCCGACCAAGTACAAGATCCACGACACAACGACCAAGTACGCCTTCCGTGAGTGCGCAAAGCGCTACCTGCCGGAGGAGGTGTCCGAGAAAAAGAAGCTGGGTTTCCCGGTGCCGATCGCAAAGTGGCTCAGACAGGATGACTACTACGAAAAGATCAAGGAGTCCTTTACCTCCGAGGCGGCAGAGCAGTTCTTCAATGTGAAGGAGATCGTAAAGCTTTTGGACGCGCACAAGTCCGGGAAAAAGGACAACAGCAAGAAAATCTGGACACTGTATATGTTTCTGGTATGGTATGACATCTATTTTGTAAAGAAAGAGAAACCGGAAACGGTATAAAAATAAGCCATCGCGTAAGCGGTGGCTTATTCTTTGTGGAAGCAGTAGCTGCTCGTCTTTGTCTTATGTTTGATGCTGTACATCGCCGTATCGGCGAGCTGCAGTAGCTGCTCTATGTTGTCGGTATCCTGCGGGTAGACCGCGATGCCGATGCTTGTGGAGATCTGATACGTATGCTCCTTATCGGCGATGGGGTCGTCAATCGACTTGCAGATCTTTTCGGCAAAGCTCTCGGCGGTTTTGATATCCTCCACATTTTCCAGAACCAGCATGAATTCATCTCCGCCCACGCGGATGGCAGTGTAGTCTTCGTTTGAAATATGGGATAAACGTTTGCCGACCACACGCAGCACATGGTCACCCTTGTCGTGTCCGTAATTGTCGTTGATGGGCTTGAAGAAATTCAGGTCCATGGAGAAGAGGGCAAAGGGCTGTCTGCGCTCATCCTCTGTCAGAGTCTCGAGCAGGGAGAAGCCGTAGCGACGATTGTAGAGACCGGTTAAGGCGTCGGTGTTGGAGATTGTCTCGAGATATTCGTTCATATCTGAGAGCTCCTTTGTCTTTTCGGCCACAAGCCGTTCGAGTCTTTCGTTGTCGGCCTCCTTAGCCGCGAGGAGCTGCTCCGTCAACAGATTGGCCTGCATGGACTTTTCCATGATGATGTAGGCCATGGTTGCCACCAGCAGGATGTACAGATCCGAAACGTGGAAGAATCCGCCGGCGTAGAGTACGATGGAGGACATCATGATCAGGACGGAGTTGATATAGACAATGTACATCTGCAGCGGACGTGTCTTGCTCTTTGCGAGCAGGTTTTCCTTCGACCGAGCTGCAATACTCGGATCGGAATAGCTTAAAGCGTAGACGACCAGTCCGAGCAGATAGATGATGTCGATGTAAACGCTCTCGGGATCTTTTTCCACGGACATATAGTAGGTGTAGCGGATCTCGAAAATATTGTAGATTGCCAGTGCGATCGCGCTTAAGTAGGCGGCTCTGGTGTGATGCTTAAACCGGGTGATGAGAAAGATCATCAGCATGATCATCAGTGTAAAGAGAACGATAAAGAAGTAGAGCAGTGTGCTGACCGTATCCGCATCCATGTGTTCCGCATCACTGGACTTGAAGCCGAAGAAGCGTTGACCGAGCACAAAAACACACACGGTGATCATGAAGGTGTTGGCCATCAGACGCTGAAACTGCGTTTTGCTGAACTCGTGGAAGGTGTAGATGACCAGGCCCGCGGCAAAGCAATAGTCCGGCGCCAGATACAGTTTGTCCGAGAGATCGGAAAAGAGTGTGTCATCGGACAAAACATAGGTGCAGAAGAACAGGAGAATATCGGCGGTAAACCAGAGGAAGATGCCCAGCATGAACGCATAGGCAGAGGTTTTGTATCTTCCGATATTCGGAATAGAGAGCCAGATCAGGATGACAGCAGAAAATGCCGTCATCGGAGAAAACAGATTGTAGACCAGATCCGCATCCAAAAGAACCGCGACTGAATAGATCAGCCACAGAGCAAGGGTTACGATGCGGAATTTTTTGATCGTTTTTTCGTTCAGCATATCTGCTCCCGTAAACAAAGATTAGTTCGTGCTTGCGATAAATCCGAGGAACTCGTTTTGCGGTAAAGGCTTTGAGAAATAGTATCCCTGGATGTAATCTACGCCGAGCTCGGCCATGGTGTCGAGCTGGTCCTTTGTCTCAATGCCTTCCGCCACGATCTTCAGGCCGAGCTCCTGGATCATACGGATGGTAGCGTTCATCACGATCTTGGCGCGATCGCTCTTGAAGTATTCCTGCGTCATGCTTCGGTCAAACTTCACAATTTGAACGGGCATATCCATGATGTAGTTTAAGTTGCTCTCGCCGGTACCGAAGTCATCCAGGGAGAATTCGCAGCCGAGAGAGATCAGAGAATTCATGTTTTCCAACATGACGTTTCGCTTGGTGAGAGCGGAGCTCTCGGTGATCTCCAGGTTGATATGGTTTGGCTCAAGAGAGAGATCCTCCATGATGCGCTGATAGGTGCTGGCAAGCTTTGTGTTTTCACACTGGGCGATGGAAAGGTTTACCTCCACATATCGGATGCCGAGCTCTCGCATGTTTGTATCGGTGAGGGCCAGACAGGTCTTTCGGAAAACACGTTCACCGATCTGCTCGATCATACCGTATTTTTCGGCTACCGGAATGAAGCGTCCGGGCATGATGATATTGCCTGTGTCATCACGCAGTCTGGCAAGTGCCTCGGCAGATACAAACTTTTCTTCTTTTATGGAATAGATCGGCTGGTAGAAGACTTCGACCCTGTCGTTTTCAATCGCTTTTTTGATCTCACAGATCATGGAATTGACTTCCTTGATGTGGCTGCCGGATTCGGCTGTCAGGAAGATGGTCTTTGCCTCGTCGGTCACCTCATTTTTGTAATAATCGCAGATGGCCGAAAGCTCTACCTGTGTTTCGGCAATTCGCGAATCCTTGATATAAAGGAAAACCGGAGAGATGTAGTAGGAGCCGGCCCAGGGCTCTTCAAAACGCTTGCGGATCACGTCGAGGTTCAAGGCACTCTCGATTTCCTGCGTATTGCCCGCGCGTTCACGGTAGACCAGATCAAAGTGATTCCCCTGTCCGCGGAAGATCTTGGCACTCGGGAAGGAGTGCAGAAATTCGGAAAGCTCTACCAAGATTCGGTGCATGGTCTCCGGGTCGGCATGTAAATCTTCGTTGATGCAGATCAGGATCATGGAAAAACGTTTATGAGACTCATAGCACTGGGTGATATATCGGTCGAGAGTCGAGATGGAGAAGATGCCGGTTGCACGGTCAAGATAAACCTCCGGATTTTCAAGCTCCGCATACAGAATCATCATGCCGATAGAGGAACCGAAGCCTACCAGTAAAAGCTTCGGAAATGCAAATTGGATACCGGCTGCAATGATCGCAATGAGCATCCATGCGCGAACGGCTTTTCTGCGGTGCGGATTGATCTGTTTTCTGTATGTGATGGTAATGAGGATCGCGGATACGATACAGATCGGCGCAAAGATATAGGTGCACTGAACTGCCGGACCGAGACTGAAAATCTGATCCTCCTTGCAAACCCATTCGATGGGAAGTACATAGATCAAAATGATCGCAATCGTGCAGAGAATGCGGTGCGAGTAAGCAAAGACATTGTTTTTCCGAAGATGGATCACATCCGTGTAGGAGTATACAAATCCCATATAAGAACATATCAAAAGAAATACGAGGTAGGATTTGCAAATGACCGAAGTCCAAAAGGGGGTATAGTATTCCTCGTAAACAATAGCAAAGACGGATACAATATCCAAGATGATGCAGACCGTGTTTGCAAAAAGCGAGATGCCGAAAAGGCGCTCGGAGAAAAGTCCCACACGGTCGTGCTTTATGAAAAAGTAAATCAGGACCAGGTCGATCGCAAGACCGCAGGCCTGAACTTCGATGTTGAGCATTACTCTGTGTTCCTCCTACCAGTCAGAGTCCCAGTCGGTGTCGTAGGAATCCCAGGAATCCCAGTCGCTGCCGCCCCAGTCCCAATCGTAGTCATCGTAATCATAGTCGTAGCTGTAATCGTCGTAGTCATAGTCGTAATCATAATCATAGCTCGAACCGTAATCGTTGCCGGTGTAGTCTATGTAATAATCGGAGTAGTAGAAGCTGTCGTACGGATCGTCAAAATCGTAGGAGCTTCCGTAGTAATAGTCATCGTACCAGCTGTCGTCATAGTCGTAGAAGAGATCCCAGCTGTCGGCGATCGCATTGTAATAATACCAATTATTGCCCTGATAGTAATAAAGATCGTCATCTACCTGGTAGTAGCCGTATCTGTGCATATCACGGCTGTGCGTATTGAATCTGCCGGCCATTTTGCCGCAGATGATGGGCAGGATTACATTACAGGCAATACAAAAAATAAGGATCGAGACGAAGAAAACACCGATTTTGGTCTTGCTCGGTTTTCGCACGTGCGGGCGTCCCAAGGGGACGTTCGTCGGGCGGTCGTTTCCGCGCCGCATATCGGCAAAGCTCTGAGCGAAGTTGTACTTGCTTCCGCCGACGGTTCCGTTTTGACTGCGGTCCAAATAACGATCCCTGTAGGAAGCGGCGGAGGATGCACTGACAGCACCGCCGTAGCGGGCCTGGCGCATCTCGGTCTCGCTCTCTATCTTATCCCAGAAGATCTGCGAAGCCTCGGCCTCGTCATAGCCGCGGTAACGCTCCACATGATCTCCGGATGCCTTGTTTTTATATACAACAAATTCCAAAGTGTTCGGATCCTGATAGATACCGAAGCAACGTGCGTCTCTGCGGTTTTCGCCCACAAAAAAACGCATGGTATCAAGCTGCATGTTCAGCTTTTCCGCCGTAACGCGGATATCCTGCATGGAATTGACCTGATAACGGGACATGATCGCTCCTCCAAAGATGATTACATACAAAGATATTTTACCACAAAAACGGATTATATGCTACAATTATCGTAATTTTTCAACACCGAAACGGAGGAAGAAACCATGATCAAAAATATCATTTTTGACATCGGAGATGTACTTGTATATTTTCGTTACCGTGAATACATGCGTGACCTCGGGTTTTCCGAGGAACTGGTGGAGTTCTTTTCCGAGCAGATTGTCTTAACGCCTTACTGGCACAATCTTGACGCCGGCGTTGTGGACGATGCGCACGCAGTCGAGTACTTTCAGGAACTGTTCCCGCAGTACAAGGACGAGATAGAACTGTTCTGGTCCCGGATCGCCGAGATCGTGGAAGAGTTCCCTTATGCAAAGGGACTTGTCAGCGACCTCAAGAAGGCAGGCTACAAGGTCTATGCGCTGTCCAACTATCCGGACAAGCTCTCTGATCTCCACTGGGCAACCTTCACCTTTCTCCCCGACATGGACGGCTACATCATCTCGGCCAAGGAGAAGGTCGCAAAGCCCGACCCCGCCATCTACCACCTGCTTGAAAGCAAGTTCGGCCTCACCCTCTCCGAGTGTGTCTTCATCGACGACCGCGAAGCAAATGTGGAAACCGCACGCTCCCTCGGCATGAAGGCCGTTAGATTTACTGGTTATGACGATCTGGCTAACGAATTAGACAAAATTGGAATTCATCTGTAAACAATGTAAAAAAAACTATATACATCTGTTAACAGCTCAGAACAAATATGGAATCCTAAGCAGGAGCGTTGAACACGCCGGCACTTAACGAGTAGTGAGGAACGAACTACGAGTTTAGTACCGTTGCGTGTGAACC
>CACZPL010000027.1 GCA_902783015.1 uncultured Lachnospiraceae bacterium | reverse complement strand
TTTCGCACATTTTCCTTCTATTATATAGGGGTAACGATTACACGAAACCCACTTACGTGAATTTGTTACCACAGTCAAACGTCAGTCGGGGTTGCATGTATCCATGCTCGGCGGTGTCGTAAATGCCATGCTCCTTGCGGCAGGGCTGCCCTTTGCCATGTCCGGAGTGATCACGGTGGTGCTGATGATTTGCTACGGCCTTCTGACCGGGCTTTCCTTTTCTACGCTCCGCGCGATCATTATGCTTGCGCTTGCAGTACTCGGCCATATTCTCGGACGGCATTATGACATGATGACGGGCGCAGCGCTTGCACTTATGTTTATTCTGCTCGGAGGTGAAAACCGTCTGTTTGATACGGGGCTGGTGTTGTCCTTTGGCGCCGTGCTCGGTGTGTGTCTCGGAACCTTTATGCAGGGGCGTTTCGAAAGGACAAGGCGTGGCAGGCTGTTCAAAAAGTATCATAAGCTTCGCTTTCGCCTGTGTCGGACGGCAATAATGACTATCGCGTTAAACAGTGTGCTCACGCCGCTTGTTCTGTATTTCTATTGTGCGATCCCGACTTATGCGATCTTGATCAATCTGCTGGTATGCCTTCTGCTCCCCGTGATCGTGGGAAGCGGTGCGGCCTCACTTCTTGTTTCTTTCGTGAGTCCGTTTCTTGCGGGCCTGATCGTGCTTCCGTCAAAGCTTGTGCTTGTGTTCTATGAGCGTATACTGACCGCCACGCTTTCCCTGCCGGGCAGCGTGCTTTGCGTGGGACATGTTTCCGTAATAGCGCTTATGATTTATTATGCCTGCTTGCTGTTGGCAGTTTATTTCTTTTTCGGCAGAATGATGCGACCTTTGCGGATGCGGATACGTGTGGGCATTGCCTGCGTGCTGTTTTTGATCGGAATCGGCGCATTCTGCGTAAGCACTTTTCTGATACAGCGGGAAAGGATCGTGTTGCTCGATGTGGGGCAGGGCGACGGAATCCTGATTCGCATGGAGGGCGGCGCTAACGTTGTGATCGACGGAGGTTCCGTGTCGGAAAAGCAGGTCGGGACCTATGTGCTTGCCCCTGCGCTGAAATACTATGGCATGGACCGCGTGGATTACTGGTGTGTGAGCCATGCGGACACGGACCATATCAGCGGGCTTATCTATGTCCTCGAACAGGGAATCAGCAGCGGCGTGGAGATAGATCATCTTGTGTTTTCCGAGGCTGTAGTAAAGGACGAGAATTATCGGGAGCTGATCCTTCTTGCAAAGGCGCGCGGAATCCCCGTTTTGTATCTCGGAGCGGGGGATTGTATCGAGAACGGTACATCTCGCCTTTGCTGTGTATTTCCGACAAATGACTTTCGGACAGAGGATAAAAACGAGGCCAGTCTGGTGCTGCTCTACGAGTCGGATGTACTCTGCGCGCTGTTTACCGGAGATCTGGGCACGGAAGCGATCAAGGTGATGTTCGCCCGGGGAAACAAGCTTCTGCCGGAGGCAGGCAGCCTGGACCTGCTGAAAATCCCGCATCACGGCTCTCGCAACTCTCTGTCGGAGGACCTGTATGCCATGCTCAAGGAAGACGGCCTCGCGATCATCTCCTGCGGAAAGAACAGTGCCTACGGCCATCCGCATAAGGAAGTCACGGATGCACTCGAAGCCGCCGATATCCCTTACCTTCGCACCGACCAGACCGGCGCCGTGATCATAACCCCCAGGTAGGGCGTGAGCGGACAAAAAAACCGCCCGATCTTAAAAATCGGGCGGAAGAATATACAGAAATGATGTTTACAGATTCCACAACCCGTAGGCCGGGACGCTCATGCAGTCCCCGTCCATGGCGGGCTGGTCCAAGGTGATGCGCATGGAAAGCTTGGCATCCGGATTCTTTTCGAGGAAGACCTTGACATTCTGTGCTTTGGTGTTTTTCACAAAGCGTACATCCACCGGAACGGCACTGGATTTGCCCTCGTATACGAAGGGAACTCGGGCCGTGGCTCCGGATACCCAGTAGTACATGATGCCGATAGACTCGGAGAGCTCCTCAAACAGGTACTGCTCGGCTATGGCACCCTCCTTTTCGGAGAGGATGTCCTCTAAAGTGAGGCTTTCGTCCACCGGGAGATTGTACATGGCGCGGAGTAATCCGTGATCCACCAAAAAGAGTTCGAATGATTTATAATCCACGTGCTCCTCGAGGGGAAGCGTGCCGCCGGCAAGGCGCGGCAGCTTTCTTGCGAGCCCCAGATCGCACAGGTTCTGGGTGGCCTCGGCATATTCGCGGCTTCTGGCATTTGCCTCGGCCACCTTATACATAAATTTCTTGTTATCCTTGGAAAGCTGCTTCGGGATGCTGCGGAACACTCTGCGGGAGCGCTGGAACATGGCATCCGGGAAGGTCTTTTTCAAAAGTGCTTCGTAATCAGCGATCATCTGATCCTGCAGGGGACGGATGACCGAATAATCTTTTCTCTTTAAAAATGCAGAGATGACACCCGGCATGCCGCCTGTCATGAGGTACTCCTTCAGCATGGATTTGATCGCCTTTTCCTCCGGAGCGGTGAGCGGATTGTCACTGTTTTTCCGGATCGCGGAGATAAAGGGATGCGCCTTGGACGCGATCATATATTCCTCGAAGCTCATGGGACGCATGCGGATCAGCTTGAAGGCATCACTGTGGGTGTATTCAAACTCCGTGATATCCATGGTGGAAGCGATCAGACAGAGGGAATACTTCCGGTGAGTTTTTGCATACTCGTAGAAGAACTCCGCCACATGCGGGATGGACTGTACTTCATCAAACACGATCAGACCGCCGGCGAGCTCTTCGTCGGAAAAGCGGGAGATCAGCAGCTTGTCAAGCTCCGTGTTGTCTAGAGGGAGTCCCTCACTTGCGTCGATATAACACATACAGGGATAAAAGGCCGTCGCGAAATCTTGCACGGTCCAGGTTTTTCCGACACCCAATGCGCCCTTGATATATAAGATCTGACGGGTGTTTTTTTCATGCCATTGCATGAGATCTTCGATGATGTTTCTGTACATGTGAAATCTCCTTATCTGCCCCGTCTGCGATCGGCGGAGCATGAAAAATGAATATAAGAGCATTGTATAAAAAAACCTTACCTAAGTCAATATATTTACTTGTTTGGATGAGATTTTAGTGCTATAATCTTAATTTAAATGGGCACCTATGCAGTGTGCCCGGAAAAGCGGACGGAGATAACACCTGTATGGGACGAAAATGGGATAAAAATTATTTGCGCCTCGGCGTGACGATCGTGCTTTCGGTCTGCGCCTGTATGGTGTTCTATGAGATCCTGAAGGCAAGAGCCAATATCTTTGCCTTTATCGGGAAGCTCTTTTCCGCACTGGCACCGGTGCTCGTCGGTGTTGTGCTCGCATTTTTGTTAAATCCGATCATGATCTACATTCGCCGGGGCATCACCTGGTGTGTCATGAAGATCAAAAAGGGCGGAGACTATGATACGGTCTACGCAAAGTCCAAGCTTGCCGGTCTGATCATCACGCTGGTATTCTTTATCGCTTTGCTGGTGGGCTTTTTGAACCTGGTCATCCCGAGCCTTTACGAGAGTATGACGGAGCTTGTGAACAATACACCAACCTACCTGGCGAACCTGAAGGATTGGGTCACAAAGATGTTTGCGGACCACAAGGCCTTGTCCGGAAAGCTTTCCGAGGCAGTGGATTACATGCAGAACAACGTGTACCAGATCCTGAAGGACAAGGTTATGCCGAACATCGACACCATTGCTTTGAGGATCTCCTCGGGTGTGATGCTCGGGTTTAAGGTACTCTTAAATTGCTTTGTCGGTATCATCGTTACGGTGTACCTTTTATACAGCAAGGATGTCCTGCTTGCCCAGGGCAAGAAGATCATCTATTGTGTATTTTCCAAGAAGACGGGCAACAAGATCATGCGGGGCCTTTCCTATGCCAATCAGGTATTCGGCGGGTTTATCAACGGCAAGATCATTGACTCCGTGATCATTGGTATCATCTGCTTCGCCTTTACGGCGGCGGTGGGCATGAAGTATGCCAGCCTGATCAGTGTGCTCGTGGGAGTGACCAACATCATCCCCTTCTTCGGTCCCTTCATCGGAGCCGTGCCGGGGGCGCTTCTTGCGCTGATGGACGATCCCATCATGTTCGTGATCTTTTTGATCTGGGTGATCGTGCTCCAGCAGTTTGACGGAAATATCCTGGGACCGCTGATCTTAGGCGATGCCACCGGCCTTTCAAGCCTTTGGGTGCTTGCGGCCATCCTGGTGGGCGGCAGCCTCTTCGGGGTGCCGGGCATGATCCTCGGCGTTCCGGTGTTTGCCTGCATTTATGCCTTTATCGCGGTGCAGCTTAGAGACGGACTGCGCGCCAAGAAGCTATCCTCAAAAACCGAGGATTACTTCCGATTGAAGGGCTTTGACGAGGATACCGGGGAACCGATCTACATGGAGGGTCACGAGACCAGACAGTCGATCCGGAAGAAAAAGAGAAAACAGCTTCTTTATAACAAGCTGCATCATATAAAAAATAACGAGCACCCCTTCGAGGAGGGCATTGAGGAGACTCAAAGCGATGAGCCCGCCGAGGCGGAGAAGATCGCGAAGGAAGAGACGGAAGACAAAGAAGATTAATATAAAAGAACGGGAGGCGATATTATGGCAAAAGGGAGCTATGATACAAATCAGATTCTTGCGTGGATGGGTTATTTTGCGCGTACAATGGAGACGAGCCCGGAAAAGATCAAGCTGCTTGATATCTGCGGGAAGCAAAAGAACGTCATCCCATTCGTGGAGACGCACAAGAGAGTATTGATCTTTGCGGACGAATTCCACGAGGACCTGTTTTATGAGTTTTGGGAGGCCGGCTTCGGTGAATACGACATGTGGTATGGCGTAGGCATCGGGGAGGAAGGACAGGTCAAAAAGGTAAAGATCAGGGATGTCATCAACCGGAAGATCACGGCACCGACAGTCATCTTTATCTTAAATGAAAATACGAGAGAGTCCTACCGCATCGGTATGAAGAATGAGATGTTCTCCAAGGGCCCCATCAAGTATGTGGGACACGAGATCCGTGCGGTGATCATGTCCATGCTCGGTGTGGACAGCCAGGATACCATCTGTCTGGTGGATGCCGAGAGTATCGCGATCGAGGCGGCCTTTATCGCCGGCGACGGCACAATCATCTGTGTGGAAAACGACAAGGGCGCCAAGGAGACCATGGAGGACAATGTCAAGCAGTTCGGCGTGCACAATGTAAAGATCATTCCGGACCTGTCACAGGAGTCCATGGACAGCATTCCGACACCGCGACTTTCCTTCATCGTTGCAAACAAGCACCTGGAGGAGGATATCGCAAGGCTGCTGAAGAAGAATCCGAAGATGCAATTCGTGATCTATACCTTAGAGCTCAATATCCTGTCGGGCATCAAAGAGCTCTTTTCCAAATACGGTATCGAAAACATGGAGGTTACGCAGATCACCGTGTCCAAGACGGATAAGAACAGTATCTTTGTGACGCAGCCGTCACCCTGGCTGATCACGGGCGAGGTACTGTGATGGCAATAGAGCATTTACCGAGCGATCCCGCGATGCTGCTTTCCTTTGTGAATACGCATCTTCGGGATGAAGATTCGGACCTGGACGATTTTTGCGCGCGCTTTGATGTCAGCCGCGCGGATCTTGAAGCAAAGCTTCTCACACTCGGGTATTCGTACAACGAGTCATTGAAGAAATTTGCATAAATTATGAACATAGAAACCGGAGGAAGAAACAAACATGGGAAATTACAACCATAAGCTGATAGAAGGAAAATGGCGTAAGAAATGGGAGGAGAAGCCGATCAATGTCGAAGATGGCGTGAAGCCGAAGTACTACTGCCTCGACATGTTCCCCTACCCCTCGGGCAACGGCCTGCATGTGGGCCACTGGAGAGGCTACGTGATCTCGGATGTGTGGAGCCGCTACAAGATGATGCAGGGCTATTACCTGATCCACCCGATGGGATGGGATGCCTTCGGTCTTCCTGCGGAAAACTATGCGATCACCCACGGTATCCATCCGTCTATTTCCACGGCCGAGAATGTTGCGAACATCAAACGTCAGATCAATGAGATCGCTGCGATCTATGACTGGGACAGAGAGGTCAATACCACGGATCCCGAGTATTACAAGTGGACACAGTGGATCTTTGTACAGATGTTTAAGAAGGGTCTTGCCTACGAGAAGGAAATGCCCATCAACTGGTGTCCGTCCTGTAAGACCGGCCTTGCAAACGAGGAGGTTGTGGACGGCAAGTGTGAGCGCTGCCACAGCGAGGTGACAAAGAAGAACCTTCGTCAGTGGATGTTAAAGATCACAGCTTACGCCGAGAGATTGCTGGCTGATCTCGATAAGCTCGACTGGCCCGAAAAGGTTAAGAAGATGCAGACCGATTGGATCGGAAAGTCCTACGGTGCGGAGGTAGACTTTAAGGTGGACGGTACGGATGAGACCATCACCGTGTACACCACGAGACCGGATACACTCTACGGCGCAACCTTCATGGTTCTCGCACCGGAGCACGCGCTTGCTGCGAAGCTTGCGACACCGGAAAACAAGGACGCTGTCGAGAAGTACATCTACAACGCATCCATGAAGTCCAATGTGGATCGTATGCAGGATAAGGATAAGACCGGTGTGTTCACCGGAAGCTATGCGATCAATCCGTTAAACGGAAAGAAGACACCGATCTGGCTTTCCGATTACGTGCTTGCGGATTACGGTACCGGTGCCATCATGTGCGTGCCGGCACATGACGACCGCGACTTTGAATTTGCCAAGAAATTTGACCTTCCCATCATTCAGGTTATCGCGAAGGATGGCAAGGAGATAGAGAATATGACCGAGGCCTATACAGAGGCAGCGGGTACCATGATCAATTCCGGAGACTGGAACGGTATGGAGAGTGCCGTGTTAAAGAGAGAGGCACCGGAGATGATCGAGAAGGCGGGCTACGGAAAGAAGACCGTCAACTACAAGCTGAGAGACTGGGTATTCTCCCGTCAGCGCTACTGGGGCGAGCCGATCCCCATCGTACACTGCCCGGATTGCGGTGCGGTGGCTGTTCCGGAGGAAGAGCTTCCGGTGCTGCTTCCCGATGTGGAAAAGTACGAGCCTACCGGCACGGGCGAATCTCCGCTTGCGGCCATTGACAGCTGGGTGAACACCACCTGCCCGCAGTGCGGTAAGCCGGCCAAGAGAGAGACCAACACCATGCCCCAGTGGGCAGGTTCCTCCTGGTACTTCCTGCGCTATGTGGACAGCAAGAATAAGGAAGCGCTTGTGGACCGCGAGAAGGCGGACAAATATCTCCCGGTAGATATGTACATCGGCGGCGTGGAGCACGCGGTACTGCACCTTCTGTACTCCCGCTTCTACACCAAGTTCCTGTATGATATCGGCGTTGTTGATTTCGAGGAGCCGTTTAAGAAGCTCTTTAACCAGGGTATGGTCTGCGGCCGCGACAAGGAGACCGGCGCGGCGACCAAGATGAGCAAATCCCTCGGCAATATTGTGTCGCCGGATGACATGGTACGCGATTACGGCTGCGATTCCCTGCGTCTGTACGAGCTCTTTATCGGACCGCCGGAGCTGGATTCCATCTGGGATGACAGCGGCATGGAAGGTATCTACCGCTTCATGAACCGCTTCTACACCATGGTGACTAACAACTTAGACAAGAATGCGCCGGAGACACCGGAGCTTGTAAAGCTTCGCCACAAGCTGACCTACGACGTGACACAGAGACTGACACAGTTCTCCTTGAACACGGTTGTCTCTGCGTTTATGGAGTATAACAACAAGTTTATCGAGCTCACCAAGGGCGCGGGTGTTGACAAGGAAACCTTAAAGACTATGGTGAAGCTGATCGCCCCCTTTGCACCGCATATCGGTGAGGAACTCTGGGAGCTGCTCGGCGGAACGGATTCCGTGTTCCATGAGAGCTGGCCGACCTACGATGAGGAGGCCATGAAGGATAACGAGATTGAGATCGCAGTACAGATCAACGGCAAGACCAAGGCTACCGTGATGATCGGCGCGGATGATGACAAGGATACGGCCATCGCAAAGGCGAAGACAGCCCTCGGTGACAAGCTCTCCGGCAACATCATCAAGGAGATTTACGTGCCGGGAAGGATCGTTAATATAGTGGCGAAATGATGATGGGAAGGAAACCCTTTCAAAGACTATTGATGAAAAACACACTGGCTATCGCAATCCCTGCGATAGCTGTGTTTGTTATTTTGACATTTATGTTTGCGCGCTATCCGCTGCTCGACAGGATCCAATGCCACAGCATAGCGACCATGACGGATGCGAATATCACGCTCGGTCTGATGTACGCGGAAAAGACTACAAATGTGGAGTATTCCGCGGAGAATCTGCACTATACCGGTTTTGATTACTACGTGGACGGAGAGCTTTCCGGCGCCTATTACTATACCAAGGTGGGCGGAAAATACCTTATGCTGCTCGTGAAGACGGACAATCCGCCCATGAAGATCGATGAAAAGCTCGTGAAGGGCAGGATCAAGAAGGACAAGCTGACAGCGGATCATATCGTCACGGGCTTTGCTTTGGAGTCCGGTATGGATCCCGCATTGGTGGAAAACATGACGAGCGATTATGTGATCAGTGAGCCGGAGTATCCCTACGCCTACGTGATCATGATCTATGTGTTCTTTGCCATGCCGGCTTTTGTGGCATTGATCATTGTGATCTACACATTTCTGGTGTGCATCCAGCCGAGCATGAACACACAGGCCAGACAGCTGCGGGAGTACGGAGATCCCGCAGAGGTGATCGCCGAGATCAACAGCGAGATGCGGCGTAAGCTTTTATTCCGAAAAAACAATATCTATGTCACGGAGAACTATCTTGTGGTGAGTTATCTGTCAAAGACCGATGCCATCAAGCTTGACGAGGTGCAGTACATCTCGAAGAACGAGGTGGAGAGAAAAAAGGCCTTTCGCAGATCACCGGTCTACAGACTGACCCTTTCCACCCCGGGCAGGATCTTTTACGAGGTGGATTTTTCAAACGAGTCATTGATAGATGATGTGATTTTTCATATAGAGAATGAATAAAATCTTTTTGGAGGTAACAAAACATGAACGAAACGCTGGAGCGCATTAAGGCGCAGGCTTTAAAACAGATCGAGATCGCGTCGGATGCAAATTCCTTAAACGACCTGAAGGTTGCCGTTCTCGGAAAAAAAGGCGAGCTGACACAGGTATTAAAGGGTATGAAGGATGTGGCGCCCGAAGACAGACCGAAGATCGGTCAGATGGTAAACGATGCGAGAAGCGCGATCGAGGAGAAGCTTAATAAAAAGCTGGAGGAGCTGACCAAACGTGCCAGAAGCGCAAAGCTGATGCGTGAGACCGTAGATGTCACAAGACCCGGCAGACGTTTGATCCAGGGAAAGCGTCATCCGAACCAGATCGCTTTGGAGGATCTTGAACGCGTATTCATCGGCATGGGCTATGAGGTTGTGTCCGGTCCCGAGGTAGAGTACGACAAATATAATTTTGAACTGTTAAATATCCCTGCTGATCATCCCGCAAAGGATGAGCAGGACACCTTCTATATTCAGAGAGGAAAGACCACGGAGGATGATATCTTACTCCGTACGCAGACGTCTTCCGTGCAGGCGCGCATCATGCTCGATGCAGTGAATCCGGAGAAGGAGCGCACACTCCCCATCCGTGTGATCTCCCCGGGCAGAGTGTTCCGCGCGGATGAGGTGGATGCAACGCATTCCCCCTCCTTCCATCAGGTAGAGGGACTGGTGATCGACAAAAACATCACCATGGCGGACTTAAAGGGTACGCTGGCTCAGTTTGCAAGGGAGTTCTTCGGCGAGAAGACAAAGACCAAATTCCGTCCGCATCATTTTCCGTTTACGGAGCCTTCGGCAGAGGTGGATATCACGTGCTTTAAGTGCGGCGGCAAGGGCTGCGGTGTATGTAAGGGCAGCGGCTGGATCGAGATCCTCGGCTGCGGTATGGTGCGCCCGCATGTGCTTGAGATGTGCGGCATCGACCCGGAGGAATATTCGGGCTTTGCGTTCGGCATCGGACTGGAGCGTATCACACTGCTGAAATATGAGATTGACGACATGAGACTGCTCTATGAAAACGATGAGCGTTTCTTGAGTCAGTTCTAGGAGGAGGAAAACATGAATACACCAATTTCGTGGATCAAAGCATATGTCCCGGAGCTTGATGTGAAGCTTGCGGAGGGCACGCAGGAGGAGAAGGAGGCGGCTGTCAAGGCTTATGTGGATGCCATGACACTCTCGGGTTCCCATGCGGAGGGCTATGAATTAAAGAACAAATATATAGAGAAGGTTGTGGTCGGTAAGATCGAGAAGATCGAGCAGCACCCGGATGCGGACAAACTGGTGGTTTGTCAGGTGAATATCGGAAGTGAGACCATTCAGATCGTGACCGGCGCGCCGAACGTGAAGGAGGGCGATCTGGTGCCTACCGTATTGGACGGCGGTATGGTTCCCTTCCATCACACCAAGGATAACAAGTATGAGCTTGTCCAGGGCGGAAACAAGATCACCGCGGGAGCGCTCCGCGGCGTGCCCTCTGCGGGCATGATGTGCTCCGCATGCGAGCTCGTAAGGGATTACAGTTTGTTCAAGGATGAGGACAGGAATGCGGACCCGGAGGCGGGGGTGTATATCTTCCCGGCAGACGCGGATGTGAAGCCCGGAGATGATGTGACAAATGCACTGCACTTAAATGATGCGGTGGTAGAATATGAGATTACGTCTAACAGAGTAGACTGTTTCTCCATGATCGGCATGGCAAGAGAGACGGCGGTTACCTTCCGCAAGCCCTTTGAGGAGCCGAAGATCACGGTAAAGGGAAACGGCGGTGACGTAAACGATTATGCCTCCGTGGAGGTGCTCGACACGGACCTTTGCAAGCGCTACTGCGCAAGGGTCGTGACGGATATCAAGCTTGCACCCTCACCGCTCTGGATGCAGGAGAGACTTCGCGCGCAGGGCATCCGCCCCATCAACAATCTGGTGGATATCACAAACTATGTGATGGAGGAGTACGGCCAGCCCATGCACGCCTTTGATCTTGACACCGTAGCGGGACATAAGATCGTGGTGCGCCGCGCAAAGGACGGAGAAAAGTTTACGACCCTGGACGGTATAGAGAGAGAACTGGACAAGGATGTGCTGATGATCTGTGACGGCGAGAAGGAGATCGGAATCGCCGGTATCATGGGCGGTGAAAACTCCATGGTCACGGACAGCATCAAGAATCTGCTCTTTGAGGCAGCCTGCTTTGACGGCACCAATATCCGCCTTTCCTCAAGAAGGCTGGATATGCCGACGGACGCGGCAGGAAAATTCGTAAAGGGTTTGGATCCGAATCTCGCGCTTACGGCCATCAACCGTGCATGCCAGCTCATTGAGGAGCTTGACTGCGGCAAGGTTGTGGACGGTGTGATCGATATCTATCCGGAACCGGTGAAGGAAAAGGTGCTTCCGTTTGAACCGGAAAAGATGAACAAGCTGCTCGGCACCGATATCTCCGAGCAGGAGATGCTTGATATATTCAAGAGACTGGAACTCGTATATAACGAAGCGGAGCGTACGCTGACCATCCCGACCTTCCGCCAGGATCTGACCTGTGTTGCGGATCTGGCCGAGGAGGTGGCACGGTTTACGGGCTATGACAACATCCCGGTGACCCTGCCCGGGTCAAGCACCGTAGGAAAGCTTTCCTATGAGGACAGGATCTGCGGTGTTCTCCGTGATACCTGTGAGGCAAACGGCTTTTCCGGTGCCATGGGCTATTCCTTCGAAAGCCCGAAGGCATTCGATAAGCTCTGTATCCCCGCAGATGACAAGCTTCGTCAGGCTGTGACGATCAGCAATCCGCTCGGAGAGGATTTCTCAATCATGCGGACCGTGACCTTAAACGGCATGATGACCTGGCTTTCCACAAACTATAACCGCAGAAACAAGGCTGCGAGACTTTATGAGATCGCAAATGTATACCTGCCGAAGGCACTTCCCTTAACGGAGCTTCCGGAGGAAAAGCTGAAGCTTACCTTGGGCTGTTACGGCGCAGGAGATTTCTTTGACTTAAAGGGTGTTGTGGAGGAGCTCCTTGACAAGCTCATGATCACCCAGGGTGTTTCCTTCGCGCCGACGGCGGAGTATTCCTTCCTGCATCCCGGCAGGACCGCAAATATCAACAAGGGAAAGCTCAATCTCGGCTACATCGGACAGGTGCACCCCGAGGTATGCGACAATTACGATATCAAGGCAGACTGCTATGTTGCGGTGCTCGACCTTGCCACGCTCTGCATGCTTGCACGGGAGGATAAGAAGTACACGAGCCTTTCCAAGTATCCTGCCATCACAAGAGATATACAGCTTACCATCAGTCAGATGCCAACCGTTTCCTCGGAGAACGGCAGCTATAAGCTGACGGGAACCTATCTGGGTGATATCGAAGGCTGTATCAAAAAGCAGGGCGGTAATCTGCTGGAGGAGTGCAGCCTGGTGGATGAGTTTGAGAACCGTGTGGTTTATCACCTCTCCTACAGAAGCGCAAAGGAAACTCTGGAAGCACAGAAGGTTAACGGTATCGTGAAGGATACCCTGCTTGCACTTGAAAAACTCGGGATCGATGTGAGCCGCGCATGGTCGGAGGAACTCTATGGTCCTAAGTGATTTTAACTACGAGCTTCCGCCGGAGCTGATCGCGCAGGATCCTCTGGCCAAGCGGAGCGATTCGAGACTCATGGTGCTCCACAGGGACACGGATGAGATCGAGCATAAAACCTTTACGGATATCAAAAGCTACATAAAGCCGGGGGATTGCCTTGTCTTAAATGACACCAAGGTAATTCCTGCCCGGCTTTTGGGCGTTAAAGAAGATACGGGAGCCACCGTTGAGGTGCTCCTGTTAAAGCGCATCGACGACAATCGCTGGGAGACGATCGTGAAGCCAGGGAAAAAGCTTCGCCCCGGTGCAAGGGCAAGCTTCGGCGACGGTAAGCTTACCTGTGAGATCGAGGAGGTGCTCGCGGACGGAAACCGTGTCGTGCGCTTTTTTTATGAAGGAATCTTTGAGGAGATCCTGGATGCCCTCGGACAGATGCCGCTTCCGCCCTACATCACGCACAAGCTTCTTGACAAGGATCGTTACCAGACGGTGTACGCAAAGCATGAAGGCTCTGCGGCCGCGCCGACGGCGGGACTTCATTTTACGAAGGAGTTACTTGCCGAACTTACGGAAATGGGCGTGAAAACGGCCTACGTCACCCTGCATGTGGGACTCGGCACCTTCCGGCCGGTAAAGACGGAGAATATCCTGGAGCATCATATGCACACGGAATTCTGTCAGGTGAGCGAGAAGACGGCAAGACTGGTCAACGAGACCAAGGAGGCCGGCGGACGCATCATCTGTGTCGGAACGACCTCGGTACGTACGGTGGAGAGTATGACCGACGATGCGGGAAGACTCTGCCCCGGCAGCAGGGATACGGATATATTCATTTATCCCGGATACAGCTTTAAGCTTGTCGACAGCCTGATCACCAATTTTCATCTGCCGGAATCTACGCTTCTCATGCTGGTATCCGCCTTCTACGACAGGGAGAAGGTGCTTGCCGCATACAGGGAGGCGGTAGACAAACGCTATCGATTTTTCTCCTTCGGAGATGCAATGTTACTATTATAAAAAGAGGTAGAACCATGCTTCGCGAGGGCTTTCGCCTGTTGAAAAAGAATCTTTCTCATGTCATCGTGTTTGAGATCATATACAAAGCGGTCTCGCTTGCGATCCTCATTCCGCTGTTTTACGGATTGCTGAACGCATCCGTCTCCGCTGCGGGGATCCCGTACCTTTCGACCGGTACCATGAATCGTTATTTCCGCGCACCGAGCACCTATCTGTTTCTGCTTCTGATCGTACTGGCCATCGCGTTTTATATGCTGGTCAATGTCTCCAGTCTGATCTATGCCTTCGACTGTTCTTATTACGAACAGAAAACCGTATCGCTTGCAATGCTGTTTCACGGTCTGACGGACGGATTTCGTTCTCTGCGTTTGAAGAACATGGGCATGTTCTTTTATCAGCTCCTTGCGATTCCGTTTTACCACGCTTTGATGGTGGCCGGTTTTGTGATCGGCATGAAGATGCCGGACTTTTTTCACCGGTTTTACAAACAACACAAGCTGCTCCTGATCATTTTGGCCGTGGTCTTTCTTCTTTGTTGTTTCCTTGCGGTGCGCAGGCTCCTCACACTGCATTGCTTTGTCGCACACGAAAGGACCTTTCTCGAAGCAAGGAAGGAAAGCGCGGAGCTTGTTCGCGGGAAGAAGCTTCGGATTCTGCTCGGGGTGTGCCTGATCAACCTGGTATTTCTTGTGGGTATGGTGCTGCTTGAGAGTGTGCTTGCCACTGTGATCGCCAAAATACTTTCCCTCATCATCGCAAAAAAGAAACTCAGGTTTACGATCAATTTGATCATCCGTGTGATCCTGTTCGTGACCTACCTGATTCTCGCGCTGGTGTCCACACCCTGTGTGACCGCATATCTCTCCGCATGGTTTTATGAGCTGCGGAAGGAGACGGGTTATGAAAATGAGGCGGAACGCCGAAAAAGTATCAGGGAGAAACGAAAAGAAGCGAAGGAAAACGGGAAACGTTACCGCAATGTCGTGGTCAGCGTGACCATGGTTGTAACAGCGCTTTTGCTGAACGGTTATTACCTTTATCTCCTCTACGGAAATCATACGTCCTTCAACATCGTCTATTCCAACAGAGCCAGCGTGACCGCGCACCGCGGAGATTCCAAGCATGCGCCGGAAAACACCATGGCTGCCATCCGCCTTGCATATGAGAACCAGGCAGATATCATTGAGATCGATGTGAGACAGACGGCGGACGGTGAGTATGTCGTGATGCACGACGAAAGCCTTGCGCGTACCACCGGAGTGAATAAAAAAGTGGGTGAATGCACGCTTGATTATATAAAGACCCTGGATGCCGGAAGCCGGTTTTCCGAGGAGTATGCCGGGGAGCCGGTGCCTACACTTCGCGAGGTTTTGACTTATGCAAAGGAAAATGATATATTTTTAAATATAGAATTGAAGCCTGCAAAAACGGATCACAACTATGAGGAAGGGATCCTTGATCTGATCCGGGAATTTGAATTCGAGGATCAGTGTGTGCTTGCCTCTCTGGATATCAAAACGGTGCATCGCGTGCAGGCGCTTGACGACGAGATCGATACGGTGTACATCATGTCCCTTGCCTTTGGGGAGATCGGAGGGACGGAGGATGTAAACGCCTTCAGTATTCGGAAATCATCTATTTCCTCGCGTATCGTAAAGAGTGTCCACGAAAACCATAAGGAAATCTACGCCTGGACCGTGAACAACGAGCGGGATATCAAGGATGTACTGCTTTTGGATGTGGACAGTGTGATCACGGATGATCCGTACAAAACAAAGAATATCATATATAATGCGAACGATTCGCTGCTTTCGGACTGGATGCAGCGTCTGGTTGGGGGGTATTGAAAATGTATAAGCTTGCACTGTGTGATGACAACGAAAGAGACTTAAAGGAGATCGGTCACATGATCGACGAGATCCGTCATGCGCATGATATGAATGTGGAGCTTGTGACCTATCATGATGCCGGCAGCTTGATCGAGGATGTGAAAAGCGGAAACAATCCGGATGTCTACATGCTGGATATCCTGATGCCCGAGACAAACGGGATCGAGGTTGCGCGTGCCATCAAAGAGGTGGACCGCGAGCCGAGCATCATTTATCTCACATCGTCCCCGGACTATGCGTTGCAGGCTTACGGCGTGCACGCAGTGAGATATCTCTTAAAGCCTTTAAAGCAGGAGGAGCTTTATGAGGCCGTAAACGCAGCCGTGGAGACGGAGGATTCAAAGAAAAAGGACAAGCATTTTTGTCTGAAGACCTCCGAGGGACTGCTCTGCTTTTCTCACAAGAATATTCTGTATGCGGAGTGCTTCCGCCGTATGGTGCTTCTGCACACGGTAGACGGCAAATCCGTAAAGAGTGTCTGCATCCGCAATTCCTTTGAGGGGGAGCTCTCGGAGCTTCTTGCGGCGGATAATTTCCTGCAGACGCATAAATCCTACATCGTAAACATGGACTACATCGACTCCTTCCGGCAGGGAGAGGTACGCCTGATCTCGGGTGACGTGATCCGGATCAGCAAGAACAGACAGAGTCAGGTGAAAAAGTGCGTGTTAAAGTATATGGCGGATAAGAACAGGTAGAAAAATGTTCATTTACGGCATTGACATCATTTTGATCGTTTCCTGTATCTGCATTTTTATCACCATGCTCCTTGTCATGCAGCACAGGTTTTCCATGGGCATCACGCTGCTTATTTGTGTGATGGCTGTTTTTTTGGTGTCTGTCTGCACGCTTGCAAGAGAAGGATTCTTTGAGAAAAATGATAATCGGGGTGTGCTGTTCTATGTCATCTCGACAATCCTGATCGTGCAGGTGTTTGTGCAGATCCTGGCAAAGAACCGCGGACTTCCGGTGCTGTTCGGCGGTCTGGCTGTCGGAAACCTGATCGGAGTCGGAGACATCATCGGCCGGTTTATCTATGCGCGGACGGACAATCTGATCGCCGCGATCCTCGGGCTTTTACTGGTTGATTATCTGCTCACTGCCGTTATGATCCGTTACACGAAAGAGATCTGGAAGACGGGGCAGGGACTGAGAAAGAGAACCTGGGGCATGTTTTGTATGGTTCCCTTCGCCTTCTACTGCCTTTCCTTTGTTTTCCACATGTCCCCGGATGCGCTGCTCTCCGATGAGAGATACATTCCGGTGTCCGTCGGGATCATACTTCTCATGCCCCTGGTGTACCTGCTCATGTTCAGCTATGTAAAGGATATCAGAGAACAGGAATCCGTGAAGCGTACGGAGGCCATTCTGAAGAATTTTGAGGCCAACCTTGTGAGAAGAAGCAGGGAGATCGCAACGACACAGGAGCATATCCACAAGCTGCGCCACAATGCAAGACATATGAAGCTTATGCTGCGCGAATGTTTTGAACGGGGAGATTATGAGGAGCTGAGGAAGCTTTTGTACAGAGACGATCCGCCGGACCTTTATTATTCCGTGAACTATTGTGAGAATGTGATGGTGAGCAATGCCATCGATGTGATCGTGAAGCAGTACCCGGAGGTGACCTGTGATATCCGGGCCCAACTGCCCGGGGAAATCTCCGTCGGCAATATCGAACTTGCCATGGTGGTCTCGAATTTGCTTGAAAATGCCTGTATGGCCGTTACTTCTCCGGAGGTGACCGAAAAGAAGGTTTCCCTGATGATCATCTGTGATAAGGGAAAGCTGATCGGAGAGGTGAAGAATCCCTACGCGGGGGTGATCGTGTATGATAAAAACACCGGCCTGCCGGCTTCCGCACGGGGGGAGGGACACGGGATGGGACTGCTCTCCGTGCGGGATTATATGGACAAGTACCACGGCGAGATGGACATCTCCGATGATGACGGAATCTTTACCGTACGTTTTTTGGTGAGTCTTGCATAATAATAGCGTGTATGGTAGAATACCAACGATTTTGTGAGGATTATCGGATCCTGAAATAACTATCGGAAGGAAAAAGAAAAATGATCAGTGCAAATAACGTAACCCTGCGCTTCGGAAAAAAGGCATTGTTCGAGGACGTGAACATTAAGTTCACCGAGGGCAACTGCTATGGTCTGATCGGTGCCAACGGTGCCGGGAAGTCCACCTTTTTAAAGATTCTTGCGGGAGATATCGAGCCCTCCAAGGGCGAGGTGATCATGAACGACGGGGAGCGTCTCTCCGTGCTGCAGCAGGATCACTTTAAATACGACGCGTTCTCCGTCATGGACACGGTCATCATGGGCAATCAGCGCCTGTATGACATCATGAAGGAAAAGGATGCGATCTACGCGAAGGAAGATTTCACCGATGAGGACGGTATCCGCGCCTCGGAGCTTGAGGCGGAGTTTGCCGAGATGGACGGCTGGAACGCGGAGTCCGATGCCGCAACCCTCTTAAACGGCCTCGGCGTGGACACGGACATCCATTATAAACAGATGAGCGAGCTCGACGGTAACCTGAAGGTGAAGGTGCTGCTTGCGCAGGCATTGTTCGGCAATCCGGACGTGCTTCTCTTGGACGAGCCCACCAACCACCTTGACTTGGATGCCATCGCATGGCTCGAGGAATTTTTGATCGAATTTGAAAATACGGTGATCGTGGTGAGCCACGACCGTTACTTCTTAAATAAGGTTTGTACGCAGATCGCGGATATCGACTATGCAAAGATCACGCTGTACGCCGGCAACTACGACTTTTGGTACGAGTCCAGCCAGCTGATGATCCGCCAGATGAAGGAGGCCAACAAGAAGAAGGAAGAGAAGATCAAGGAGCTGCAGGAGTTCATCCAGCGATTCTCCGCAAATGCTTCCAAGTCCAAGCAGGCAACCTCCAGAAAACGTGCGCTTGAAAAGATCCAGCTCGAGGAGATCAAGCCCTCCAGCAGAAAGTATCCTTACATCGATTTCCGCCCGAAGCGCGAGATCGGAAACGAGGTGCTGACGGTTTCTCATATCTCAAAGACCATTGACGGCGAGAAGGTTTTGGACGATATCTCCTTCACCGTAGGACGCGAGGACAAGATCGCTTTTGTGGGACCGAATACCATTGCGACCACGACATTGTTCCAGATCCTTGCCGGTGAGTTGGAGCCGGACGAGGGAGAGTACAAGTGGGGCGTGACTACCTCCCAGGGTTACTTCCCGAAGGATAACACCAAGGAGTTTGACAACGATCTGATCATCTCGGACTGGCTGGCACAGTATTCGGATGACAAGGATGTGACCTATGTACGAGGCTTCCTCGGCCGTATGCTCTTTGCGGGCGATGACGGCGTGAAGAAGGTGAAGGTGCTCTCCGGTGGTGAGAAGGTGCGCTGCCTTCTTTCCAAGATGATGATCATGGGTTCCAACGTGCTGATCCTGGACGAGCCCACGAACCATCTTGACATGGAGTCCATCACGGCTTTGAATAACGGACTGATCAAGTTCCCGGGTGTGGCGCTCTTTGCCTGCCAGGACCATCAGTTTGTACAGACCACCGCAAACCGTATCATGGAGCTTACGAACACGGGCCTGATCGACAAGCAGACAACCTACGATGAATATCTTGCGAGCGATGAGCTGGCGAGAAAGCGTCAGGTTATGAACCTCGCATCGGACGAGGATAACTAAACAAAAAGGAGTAAAAAATGATAGACGGTAAAAAGACCATGCTCTCCGGCATGCAGTCCACGGGCATGATCACGCTGGGAAACTATCTCGGCGCATTGAAAAACTGGGTACACTTCGGTGAGGAAGAGGACATCAAATGCTTCTACGGCATCATGGACCTGCACTCCATCACCGTGCGGCAGGATCCGGCGGAGCTTCGCAAGAACGCACGCCGCCTCATGCTCTTATATATCGCGGCGGGCCTTGACCCGGAGAAGAACTGTCTCTTCTTCCAGTCACATGTGCCCGCGCATCCGCAGCTTGCCTGGATCTTAAATTGCTTCACCTACATGGGCGAGATGAACCGTATGACACAGTTTAAGGACAAGTCACAGAAGCACGCGGACAATATCAACACCGGACTCTTTACTTATCCGGTCCTGATGGCAGCAGACATTCTTCTCTATCAGGCGGACATCGTGCCGGTAGGACAGGACCAGATCCAGCATTTGGAGATCACGCGTGATATCGCGAACCGCTTCAACGGCATCTACGGCGACGTGTTCACGATCCCCGAGGGCTATACCGGAAAGAGCGGAGCACGCGTCATGAGCCTGCAGGATCCGACCAAGAAGATGTCCAAGTCGGACGAAAATCCGAATGCGAGCATCTTCCTTCTGGACGACAAGGACACCATCATGCGCAAATTCAAGCGCGCCGTGACTGATTCCGAGGCGCAGATCGCCTACCGTGAGGAGCAGCCGGGTGTGCGCAATCTGATCGATATCTACAATGCCGTGACAGGCAAATCCGTGGAGGAGACCCTGAAGGAATTCGAGGGTCAGGGCTACGGTACATTGAAGGAATGCGTGGGCGAGGCCGTGGCCGCGGAGCTTGCTCCTCTGCAGGCAAGATATGCCGAGCTTGAAAAGGACAAGGATTATATCAACCGCATCATGAAGGACAATGCGGAGCAGGCATCTTATTACGCAAATAAGACGCTTCGCAAGGTTATGAAAAAGGTAGGCTTTATAGAAATGCCGAGGTGACAGTATGGGAATCACAGCGGGCTTTATGGTGCCTCATCCGCCGATGATCGTGCCGCAGGTGGGGCGCGGCGGCGAAAAGCAGGTGCCGGAAACGACAGCGGCATATGAAAAGGTTGCGGAGGAGATCGCGCGGATCGCACCGGATACCATCGTGATCTCGTCACCGCATACGGTGATGTATAGCGATTATATGCACATTGCGCCGGGAAGCGGGACCACCGGGTCCTTTGCGGAGTTCGGTGCGCCGGAGGTCGCCTTTGAGGCGGAGTACGATACGGATTTTGTGCAGTTGCTATGCGAATGTGCGGAAAAGGCAGGCATTTCCGCCGGGAATCTCGGCGGCAGAAAACGGGAGCTTGACCACGGTGTCATGGTGCCGCTTTACTTTATCCTGCAGAAATATGCGGGCTTCAAGCTTGTCAGGATCGGGCTTTCCGGTCTCTCTCTGACAGAGCACTACAGGCTCGGCATGGAGATCCAAAGGGTTGCGGAGGCGCTTGAAAGAAACGTGGTATATGTGGCAAGCGGTGACCTTTCCCATAAGCTGCAGGAATACGGCCCCTACGGCTTCGATCCCGCCGGTCCGGAATATGACAAGCGCATCATGGACGTGATGGGACGCGCGGCCTTCGATGAGCTCTTTGATTTTGATGAAAACTTTTGCGATAAAGCCGCGGAGTGCGGACACCGTTCCTTTGTCATGATGGCAGGAGCCTTTGACAGAAAGAACGTGGAAGCGAAAAAGCTTTCCCATGCGGATGTGACCGGGGTCGGTTACGGAATCTGCACCTATCGGGCAGCGGGTGATAACGAAGACCGCGCCATGATGGATCTCTGGCAGGAGAGGGAAAAGAAACGCCTGCTCACCGAGAGGGAAAACGAAGACGGTTACGTGCGCCTTGCGCGTATGTCTCTTGAAAACTATATCATCACCGGCGAGCCGCTCACCTGGAGCAGCGCAAAGGACCGACTTCTTGCGGGTGAGTCCTCGGAGGAGGCAAAAAACGCTTTGCAGGAAGAGCTTACCGGAAGACAGGCGGGAGCCTTTGTCTCCATCCACAAGGAGAGAAGACTGCGGGGCTGCATCGGTACGATCGGACCGGTGTGCGATAAACTGGCGGATGAGATCATCGTCAACGCCATCAGCGCATCTACAAGGGATCCGCGCTTTTCGCCTATCAAGCGGGATGAGCTTCTCGCACTCGAGATCACCGTGGATGTGCTCTCGGAGACGGAGCCCATCGATTCCGAGGATGAACTTGACGTAAAGCGCTACGGCGTGATCGTTACAAAGGGCGGCAGACGCGGACTGCTCTTGCCGAACCTGGACGGTGTGGACACCGTAGAAGAACAGCTTGCCATTGCAAAGAAAAAGGCGGGTCTTGCCGAGGACGAAAAGGGCTGCAAGCTGGAACGCTTCGAAGTGGTCAGACATTATTGATACTTTACGAAAATTTAAAAATCTGCTATAATACACTTTAAAGCTTTAAAGCGTAGTATGGCAGATTTTTTATTATTAAAACGGAGGTTTGTGTCATGAGTTTAAACGGTACGATGATGCAATATTTCGAGTGGGAGCTCCCTGCGGATTCCACCCTTTGGAAAACATTGAAGACTGATGCTGCGAAGCTGAAAAATCTCGGGATCACCGCACTTTGGCTTCCGCCCGCGTACAAGGGTGCCGCCGGCGTGGAAGATGTGGGTTACGGTGTGTATGACCTCTACGATCTGGGGGAATTCAAGCAGAAGGGGACCGTTGCCACCAAGTACGGAACCAAGGCGGAGTATCTGGCTGCCATCAAGGCGCTGCACGCAAAGGGGATCAATGTGTATGCGGATGTGGTGTTCAACCACAAGATGGGTGCCGACAAGGTGGAGCAGGTGACTGCCGAGGAGTTTAACGAGAACTCCAGAAGTCAGATGGTGAGCGATTCCAAGACCATCGGCGCTTGGACAAAATTCACCTTCCCGGGCAGAAAGGGAAAGTATTCCGATTTCACCTGGAACTGGAATCATTTCGACGGTATCGACTGGGATCAGGATCGCGCGAAGAAGTCCATCTTTGCTTTTGAGGGCAAGGAGTGGGACAAGGATGTTGACAAGGACCTCGACAATTACGATTACCTGATGGGTGCCGATATAGATTTTGACAATCAGGAGGTACGGGAGGAGCTGACCCGCTGGGGCAAGTGGTACACAGAGTTCTGCGACCTGGACGGCTACCGCCTGGATGCCGTAAAGCATATCAATAAATATTTCTTCCGTGACTGGATGAAGGCCATGCGGGAGGTTAGCGACAAGGATCTCTTCGCGGTGGGAGAGTATTGGCACTGGGATGTGAATCTCCTGATGGATTATATCCGTGCCACCGATGCGGAGATCAGCCTGTTCGATGTGCCGTTGCACTTTAATTTCCACAATTGCTCCAAGGCACACGGAAGCTATGATCTGACGAAGATCCTGGACGGAACCCTGACACAGATCGCACCGCTGAAATCCGTGACCTTTGTGGATAACCACGACAGCCAGCCCGGACAGTCCTTAGAGTCCTGGGTGGAGGATTGGTTTAAGCCCATGGCTTACGCGATCATCCTGCTTCGCCGTGAGGGCTATCCCTGTGTATTCTACGGTGATTATAAGGGAATCCCGGCATCGAAGGTGAAGTCCAAGAAGAAGGATTTAGACAAGCTTTTGAAGCTGCGTGCGGAGTATGCTTACGGAGAGCAGCACGATTATTTCGACGATCCGAACTGTATCGGCTGGACCCGAGAGGGTGATGAGGAGCATCCCGATTCGGGACTTGCGGTCATGATCTCCGACGGAACCGGCGGGACCAAGCATATGTATATCGGGAAGCAGTTTGCGGGCTGCCATTTTTCTGATATCATGGGGAATGCGAAGTACAATATCAAGATCGATGAATGGGGCTACGGAGACTTCTATGTGAACCGCGATGCCGTGGCAGTCTGGGTGCACAAGGAGAACAGAGAATAAAAAGGCGGGGATACCATGGGAAAGACACTGAACACACCGGCGGTGGAGGACTTTTTCAAGGCCATTCTGACGCTGGAAAATACAGAGGAGTGCTACAAGTTTTTTGAAGACGTCTGTACGGTAAACGAAGTGCTCTCCATATCGCAGCGCTTTGCCGTTGCAAGGATGCTCAAGGAAAACCACACCTATCTTGAGGTGGCACAGGAAACCGGGGCTTCCACGGCAACGATCAGCAGGGTGAACCGGTCGCTGAACTACGGAAACGACTCCTACGATATGGTCTTAAAACGAATGAAATAGGATGTGAAAAATCGGGCAGGTTTCTTTGGTAATGAAACAAAGAAATCTGCCCGATATTTATGTTAGATACAAGGACGTATTCATGCATATGCAAAAACGTATTGATAGTCACCCGAAATGAGTAGACTGATTCCTTTTTTGTGCAAAAACGCAGGAAACAAAAGGAGGGACTTTATGATCATCAATACGTCCAACACCAATTTGAGTGCAAATTCCGCGCGCAGCGAGCGGCTGGCGCGCAAAAACGAACAGACCTTTACAAACGCGCGCACGGGAAATGTGCGTTACTATTCCGAAAGCTTCGAGGCAACCTATGACGAGCGGTATGCCGCGAGCAAAAATGCGGAGGCTTCCGATCATACGCAGGAGGTGTGGGGCGGACGTCCGGCCACTGCGCAGGATCAGTTTGCGCAGGCACGTGAATTCATGCACCGCCTGCGGGAGTATATCATGAGCATCCGGGAGCGGATCTTCGGCAAGCTCGGAACCTTTCGGACATCCTACGGACTCTACGGGTATCAGAATCCGCTGCTCGGCTACGGCGATTATGATCCCATGAACGGTTTTATCGGTATGCAGACCAGGCCGGATCCCTTTGCGCAGGAGGCGATCTATGATCTCCGCGCGGCAGGAGGCGGTGCGCGCACAAACGTGTGGCACAGAGTGGAACACTCGATCTATGAATATCATGAGGAGGAGCAGCTGACCTTTGCGACCACAGGACAGGTAAAGACGGCTGACGGCAGGACCATCGATTTTGATCTCACCATGAACCTCTCCCGGGAGTTCACACAGAGAACGGAGACCTTGCTCGAGGGCGTGGAGGTGCTGATGACGGATCCCATCGTGATCAGCTTGGACGGTCTTCCGCCAGCACTGTCCGACACAACCTGGAGCTTTGACATCGATGCGGACGGCATCAAAGATAATATCTCGGAGCTTGCGCAGGGTGCGGGCTTCCTTGCCTATGATAAAAACGGCGACGGCATCATCAATGACGGGAGCGAACTCTTCGGAGCAAGAACGGGCAACGGGTTTTATGAGCTTGCGGAGCTTGACTCGGACGGCAACGGCTGGATCGATGAAGCGGATGAGGCTTACGACTTGCTCTCCGTGTGGGTGAAGGATGTTTCCGGTGCAGACCGGCTGATGTCGCTTCGGGAGGCCAAGGTGGGTGCCATCCTGCTTGACAGCCTGCGCACGGACTTTTCGCACAAGTCAAAGACAGATAACAGTCTGAAGGCGCAGGTGCGGCGGAGCGGCATGTATCTGACCGAGGACGGACTTGCGGGAGGACTCCAGCAGACGGATTTTGTGAAAACGGCATAGAAAGAAAGCCGCAGCTTAAGCTGTGGCTTTCTTTACCTTTACAAATAGTATTCGATACTATATACTATGCGTGAGGTGAGATGCCATGAAAATCGAAAAAGAAGAATTGAAAAAACAGATCCGCAAATGGATCCGTCAGGGCTATATCCGTCCGGAAGAGATTCCGAGCATCGATCTTTACGTGGAGCAGGTGATCCGCTTCATGGATAATTATCTCTCGGGCTACAAGCGCGGGGAAGACGACAAGACGCTCACCAAGACCATGGTGAACAACTACACAAAGAATGCATTGCTTCCGCCCACCGAGAATAAGCGCTACAACAGCGATCACATTGTGCTGCTCATCCTGATCTATTACATGAAGAATGTGATCTCGATCAGCGATATCCGTACGGTCTTGAGTCCTCTGGTGGAGGATTATGCCGTGAAGGGCAAGGATGATAACGCTCTCACGGAGTTATATAAGAACATGTATGAGCTGGAAAAACGCCAGTATTTTGATACAGAGGACAGTATCCTGAAGACACTCGCGCTTTCCGAGAAGAAGGTGGAGGGCGAAGGCGAGGAGGATGAATATTTAAAAAACTTTATTTTCCTGTGCCTGCTCGGATATGATGTCTTCATGAAACGAAAGGTGATGGAGCATATCATCGATTCCATGCAGGCGGAGAGAAGCCGCGCGGCGGAGGAGAAGAAGGCGGCCGAGGAAAAGGCAGCCAGGGCAAAGGCCGCGAAGGCAAAAACCGCAAAACCAAAGGAAAAGCAGAAGCCCGTAAGAACGGGGAAGCCGCAGAAGAAGGAGTAGAAGCGTATGGTCGTAAAACTGGTCATTGTTATTTTACTGCTCATCCTGTCGGCTTTTTTTTCATCTGCCGAGACAGCGCTCACCACGGTGAGTCAGATCAAGCTCCGCTCGCTTGCGGAGCGCGGGAGCAAGAGCGCCGCAAAGGTGATCAAATGCACGGAGAATAAGAGCAAACTGCTCTCCACCATTTTGATCGGGAACAATATCGTCAATCTGACCGCATCGGCACTGACGACCACACTGTGTACGGAAGCCTTCGGCAACAAGTACCTGGGATTTGCCACGGGTATCCTGACCTTTTTGGTCCTGGTTTTCGGCGAGATCATACCGAAGACCATGGCCAGCTGTCACTCCGTGGGCATGAGCAAGGTGTTTGTCTATCCGATCTCCGTGCTCATGGTGATCCTGACCCCGGTCATCTTTTTGCTCGATATCATTACGGGCCTCATCTTCAAGCTTTTGCGTATCCCGCAGGGCTATAATGAGGATGTCATCACGGAATCCGAGCTTCGCACCATTGTGGATGTGAGCCATGAGGAGGGCGTGATCGAGCCGGAGGAACGCTTCATGATCTCCAACGTGGTGGATTTCGGGGATGCGCTCTCCAAGGATATCATGATCCCGCGGGCGGATGTGGTCTGCGCGGATGTAAATTCCACTTACGATGAAATGGTGGAGCTGTTTATCAAGGAGACCTTTTCGAGAATCCCGATCTACGAGGAATCCAGGGACAATATCATCGGCATCCTCTACATGAAGGATCTGTTTTTCTTCAGTGAGAAAAAGGGCGCCGAGCAGTTCAACATGAAACGGCTGATGCGCAAGCCGCTCTTCGTATACGAGTATCAGCGAACGGCGCAGATCTTCTCCGATATGAAGACCTCTTCGGTGTCCATGGCGGTTGTCCTGGACGAGTACGGCGTGACCACCGGTATCATCACGATGGAGGATCTGATCGAGGAGATCGTGGGCGAGATCCGTGACGAGTACGACGCGGATGAGGAGAAATACATCATCCGTGTGGATGACGACACCTACGACATCGACGCGTCCATCCGTCTGGATGACTTAAACGATGCGCTTTCCACGAGCTTATCCTCGGACAATTACGACTCCCTGGCAGGCTTCGTGATCGAGCGCATGGACAAGCTTCCCGGAGAAGGCGAGGAGACCGATTACGAGAACCTGCATTTTCGCGTGATGAAGGTTGCAAAAAACAGGATCGAGCGTGTGCTCGTGAAGATAGAAAAAACCGAACAGGAAGAAGCGGCGGAGTGACGAGATTCTTGACACTCCGCCCCTTTTTTTGTACAATGACCGTGTATGCGTTCATGTGAGTTTTTCGTAGGTAAGAGGTATTCTATGAAGCTTAAAAATATCCAAATTATCGGTGTTGTTCTTTTTGCCGTTTTGGCAAATGTGTTCGGCAAGTTTATTGCGGTGGAGCTTACGCTCCCGCTCTGGCTGGATTCCTTCGGAACGGCCTTTGCGGCCTATATGTTCGGCCCGTTTTCCGGGGCCTGTGTCGGCGCCTGCGGTAACCTGATCTATGAACTCTTTGCAAGCGGTTCCCAGGTTTATGCCATAGTGAATATCCTGATCGGCGTGATCGTCGGTATCATGGCTCGGCGCGGAGGCTTCGAGAGCTTTTTCCGTGTGATGAGTGTCTGCACCCTGGTCACCTTTGTCACGGTAGCCGCTTCCGTTCCCATCAATATGATCCTTTATGACGGAATGACCGGAAACCTGTTCGGCGACGGTGTGATCGATTATCTGATCGAGCACCGCTTCATCAAGGTGATCGCCTGCGTCATCGGAGAAGCTTATATCGACTTCCCCGATAAGGTGCTCACGCTGGCCTTCCTGTATATGTGTATCAAGATAAAAAAGCACAGGATGAAGCTGAAGAAAAAGGAACCCGTCGCGCTTCTTTTGGCGCTTGCCCTCATGGCATCCCTGGCGCTTCCTCTTTCCGTGCATGCGAAGGAGCAGGATGATTCCGATGATCTTGATTTTTATTCCTATGTGCAGACGATCTACAACAGCGAGAACGGTCTTCCCTGCGGAAAGTCCAACGATATCGTTGAGACGAGCGACGGTGTGCTCTGGATCGGAACCTACGCCGGTCTGTACCGCTACAACGGCAGGGAATTCCGCCTGATGACGGAATACGATTCCGTAAAAAACGTGAACTGCCTTTACAGGGACAATGAGGGAAGACTGTGGATCGGAACAAACGACAACGGCCTTTCCATTGCCATTCACGAGGAGATTGCCAATGTTGTCGACATGGACAACGGTCTGCCGTCAAATTCCGTGCGAAGCATCGTGCAGGGCGCGGACGGTTATTATTACATCGGTACTGCCGATGCTCTGCAGGTGGTGAGCCTGAATTCCGGATTGCAGATGTGTGATCAGCTTTCCGGCATCCTGTATGCGCATTCCATCGCGGCGGATGAAACCGGCTATATTGCCGCGGTGACATCCACCGGGCAGCTGTTTATATTAAAGGATCGAAAGATCGTGCTTCAGAAGGAGCTTTCCGAAAACGGTACCATCTATACCTGCTGTGAATTTGATAACGACGGCAAGCTGATCGTAGGAAACTCGTCCGGTCAGGTGATCAAGTATGAACTCTCGGAGGCCGGTTTAAAGGAGACGGAACGTGTTACCTGCAATGGGGTCAATCTGATTAACAACGTGATTGTCACTGAGGATGATCTGATCTATGTCTGTGCCGAAAACGGCGTGTACTGCATCCGGGAAGGAAATAAGCCCGAAATGCTCCACTTAAACGGCTTTGACAACTCCATCGACAATATGATCGTGGACTATCAGGGAAATCTCTGGTTTACGTCCTCGAGACTCGGACTCCTTCGCTTGTCTAAGAGTGCCTTCGAAGATATGTACAGCTCCGCCGGCATCACAAAGAATCTGGCCAACACCGTGATCCGCTGGCAGGGAAAGCTGTATGTCGGTATGGATAAGGGACTCTGTGTCATCGATGAGGAGGAAAGCCGCGAGGTATCAAACGAACTGACGGAACGGTTTGACGGCGTCCGCATTCGCTGCCTGATGACCGACAGTAAGGACAATCTCTGGATCTCCACTTACGGGGAGGGCCTTTTTAAGGCGGATACCAAAGGGAAGCTTGTAACCTTCAACCGTGAGGATACCGGCTTTTCCGACTGGGTGCGCTGCACCATTGAGCTTCGGGACGGCACCGTTGTGGCTGCCGGCGATCTGGGTGTCGCCTATTTTCAGAATGATAAGATGGTCAATATGATCACCTACGGCGAGGAGTTCTTGAGCGCCATGGTCCTTTGCCTGTATGAGACGGAACCGGGCGTCGTCCTTGCCGGAAGCGACGGAGACGGAGTCGGCGTCATAGAAAACGGTGTGCCTTCCAAGACGATCGGTGCCGCGGAAGGTCTTGATTCCGGTGTCGTGTTGCGTATAACGCCGACCTACGACAAGAGCGGATATTACATCGTTGCAAGTAACGGCCTCTTCTATATGGACAAAGAGTATAATACAAGATCGCTTGACAAGTTTCCGTACTTCAACAACTTTGACGTGTACACCACACAGGAGGGCGATACCTTTGTGCTCTCATCCGCAGGTGTGTATGTGACAAATGAGGAGGAGCTTCTGTCGGAGGTCGGAAACTCACTCCGGACGGAGCTTTTGGATTCCACCCGCGGACTGACCTCCGGTATCACGGCGAATTCCTGGAATTATATGGATGAAAACGAGATGCTCTACATCGCGACGGATTCCGGGGTTTATTCCTTAAACACGAATAACTATTCCTCCATGCAGAAGTCCTACCGCATGAGCTTAAAGCGTGTGCGGATCGATCAGGAATACCAGCGCGTGGAGCGCGGCAATACCATTTTGCTCGGACGTGATGCAACAAAGCTCGAGATGTTCCCCGAGATCATCAATTATACGGTGGAAAATCCCATGGTGCGCTATCAGCTCGTGGGCTATGATCAGTCCCCCATGTATTTGCGGGCGGATGATCTTGATACCGTGACCTATACAAAGCTTCCATCGGGAACCTATACCTTTGAGATCGCGGTGTTAAACTCGGACGGTCAGGTGCTCGAGGAAAGTACCTATGCCATAGAAAAAGAGATGGAGGTCTACGATCACTGGTCTTTCTATCTGTATATGCTTCTGATCGCCGGCGGTTTTGTGGCATGGCTCACCTGGTTTATCGCAAGAACGCAGGTGCAGCGGACCTTAAAGCTCCAGGCGCGTGAGCTTGCACTCGCAAGGCAGCAGGTACAGATGGGAAATGAGACCATTCTCGCCATCGCGAAGACCGTGGATGCCAAGGATGAAAATACAAGTCAGCACTCCAGGCGCGTGTCCGAGTACGCGGCACTTCTTGCAAGAGAGATGGGCTTTACGGAGGATGAGTGCGAAAACCTGAGAAAGGCCGCGCTGCTCCACGATATCGGTAAGATCAGTATCCCCGACCGGATCCTGAATAAACCCGCAAAGCTGACTGATGAAGAATACACGATCATGAAGTCCCACGTGCTGCGCGGGGCCGAGATCCTGAAGGACTTTACCCTGATCGATCACGTGGTTGAGGGCGCGCTCTATCATCATGAGCGCTATGACGGCAAGGGCTATGCAAACGGCCTTGCCGGCGAAGAGATCCCGATCTACGGCCGTATCATCGGTGTGGCGGATGCCTTCGATGCCATGACACAGAACCGTGTGTACAGGAAGAAGCTGGACATGGATTTTGTGACGAGTGAATTGAAACGCTGCAGCGGAACTCAGTTCGATCCGCAGATCGCGGAGATCATGCTCCGCCTTGTGGACGAGGGAAAGGTTGATCCGATCCTGAAGCCGCAGTGGGAAGGTAAGCAAGAGGAGGAGAAGCAGCAGGTGGAGGAAACAGCCTCCGAGGGAGGTGCGGAACATGAAGAGAATTAATATCATCAGCCTTGTGGTCTGTGTCTGTCTGCTCCTGATTGCCTTCTTTCTCCGGTATGAGCAAAAAAAGAACATGCATGAGGACAGAACCATCAAGGTCGGCTTCCTGTATGTGAATGACGAGAGTGCTCCGTATACCTACAATTTTATCATGGCGCAGAACGCGATCGAGGTGAAATATCAGGATCGTGTCGAGATCTTCGTGGAAAACAACGTACCCGAAGAAAATGCTGCCGAGGGTCTGGAGCGGCTGGTAAAAAAAGGCTGTGATCTGATCTTCACCACAAGCTACGGTTATCAGTTTACCGCAAAGGAATTTGCCGAGAAATACCCGGATATCCAGTTCTGTGTGGCGACGGGTGATCTCGCAAACAAGGATGTAAAGCTTGACAATTATCACAACTTTATGGGCAGGATCTGCGAGGGTCGCTATGTGTCCGGTGTTGTGGCAGGCATGAAGCTGAAGGAAATGGTGGAACAGGGGGAGATCAAGCCCGAGCAGGCGGTGGTCGGTTATGTGGCAGCCTTCCCTTACGCGGAGGTGATCTCCGGCTACACCGCATTTTTTCTCGGCATCCGTTCCGTGATGCCTACCGCTACCATGAAGGTTCGTTATACGAATACCTGGAGTGATTATATGACGGAAAAGAGGGAAGCAAAGAAGCTGATCGAAGATGGCTGTGTCGTGATCGGCCAGCACTCGGATACCGTGGGCCCCGCCGAGGCCTGCGAAGAGTCGGAGCTGCAGTATCATGTATACAATGTCGGTTATAACCAGAGTATGATGGACGTGGCACCGACCTCAACCCTGGTCAGCACCCGGATCAACTGGGAACCCTATATGTGTGCGGCAGTCGAAGCGGTGCTTGCCGGTAAGGATATAGAAAAGTATGTGGACGCAAAGATCGTGGGCAACGATGCCTGCGGCGGTATGGCGGAGGATTGGGTGCGTATGGTGGAATTAAACACCACCAATACGGATCAGAGCTATGCCGATAAAATGGAGGATGTGATCTCGGATATCAAGCGTGGAAAGATCGACATCTTCAAGGGTCCGTATAAAGGCGTGGATCCCGAGGATCCGAATGATACCATTGACATTTCCGGCGGCTTTGAGGAAAACGAGCACGGTTCGGCACCGGAGTTCCATTACGTCCTTCAGGATGTGATCGAAATCGAAGAATAGAGACTTGACAAATGTAGTCTGTCACAGTAAACTCTGTAGCAGACTACATTTTTAATTTGAAAGGAAATGCTATGGAGGAACAGACGGTAAGCGATCTGATCAAGGCGATCAACGCAAAGATGCGCACGCAGGCAGACGCGGAATTTAAAAAGTATGATCTCACCTTCTCACAGGTGCAGGTGCTCTGCTTCATCAAGAAACAGGGCGGTGAAACCACACAGCGCGAGATCGAGTCCTTCCTCAAGGTGTCACACCCCACGGTGGTCGGCCTTGTGACGAGGCTCGAAAAGAACGAGTATGTCAGCTGCGCCAGAGATGAAAAGGATAAGCGCAACAAGCGCGTGATCCTGACGGATAAGGCAAAGGCTATCGACAAACGGCTGGTAAAGGGCAAGGCGGAGGCCGACCAGCGCCTCACGGAGAGCCTGAGCGAAAAGGAACTTGCGGAGCTCACCTGGCTGTTGAAGCTGGTAGACGCAAATATGTAGAAAGGACGAAAAAGACAAATGATCAAAGCATTGATGAAAAGCATCCGGGAATATAAGCGCCCGGCCATCCTCACGCCGGTCTTTGTGGCCTGTGAGGTTGTGCTCGAGTGCCTGCTTCCCTTTGTCATGGCTCGTCTGATCGATGAGATGGACGGAAGCTCTATGACACCGATCTTCAAATATGGCGCGATCCTTCTGGCGCTCGCCATGCTTTCCCTGCTGTTCGGCTGGCTGGCCGGCGTGCAGGCGGCAACCGCCTCGGCCGGATTTGCAAAGAACCTGAGAAAGGACCTTTTTTATAAGGTACAGGATTACGGTTTTTCCGATATCGATACCTTCTCCACATCCTCGCTGGTCACCAGACTGACCACGGATGTGACGAACGTACAGAACGCGTTCCAGATGATCATCCGCGGAGCCATCCGCACACCGCTCATGCTCGTCTTCTCGATAGCCATGAGTTTGGCGATCAGCGTGAAGATGTCGCTGATCTTCCTCGGCATTGTGCCGATCCTCGGCGTGGCATTATTCGGGATATTCTTTTACGTACACCCGATCTTCAAGCGTATCTTCAAGCGCTACGACGCACTGAACAATTCGGTCCAGGAGAATGTGGCCGGTATCCGTGTGGTCAAATCCTTTGTACGCGAGGACTATGAGATCGAGAAGTTTAACAAAGCATCCGGCGAGGTGCAGGCGGATTTTACAAAGGCGGAGAAGATCATCGCCTTCAACAATCCGGTCATGATGCTCTGTATGTATGTATCCATGTTCCTGGTCAGCTTCCTCGGCGCGAAGTTGATCATCAATACCAAGGGTTCGGAGCTTTCTACAGGTGAGCTTTCTTCCCTTACCGCTTACGGTGTTCAGATCCTCATGTCCATGATGATCCTTTCCATGGTTTTTGTGATGTGTTCCCTCGCATCGGAGGCGGCCAACCGTATCGTGGAGGTTTTGTCGCACGACAGCACGCTGACCTCCCCGGAAAACGGACTCACGGAGATCCCGGACGGCAGCATTTCCTTCCGGAACGTATCCTTCAAGTATAAGGCGCGCAGCAAGAGAAACGCGCTTTCCGATATCAATTTGGAGATCAAGAGCGGCATGACCGTCGGGATCATAGGCGGAACCGGTTCGTCGAAGAGCTCCCTTGTACAGCTCATTCCCCGTCTCTATGACGTGACGGAAGGGGCACTGCTTGTGGGCGGTCACGATGTGCGGGAGTACGAGCTCACCGCGCTCCGCGACAATGTTGCCGTGGTGCTCCAAAAGAACGTGCTCTTTGCCGGAACCATCAAAGAGAATCTGCGGTGGGGCAACAAGGACGCCTCGGACGAGGAGCTGGTCAGAGTCTGCAAGCTTGCGCAGGCCGATGAGTTCATCTCAAAGTTCCCGGACGGCTACGACACCCATATCGAGCAGGGCGGAACCAATGTGTCCGGCGGACAAAAGCAGCGACTCTGCATCGCGCGTGCGCTGCTCAAACAGCCGAAGATCCTGATCCTGGACGACTCCACCTCCGCGGTGGATACCAAGACGGATGCACTGATCAGAAAGGCATTTGCGGAAGAAATCCCGGATACCACGAAGATCATCATCGCGCAGCGCCTTTCCTCGGTGGAGGATGCGGATCTGATCCTGGTGCTGGACGGCGGAAAGATCGTGGAGCAGGGAACCCATGAGACATTGATGACTCACGGAGGCATTTACAGGGAAATCTATGATTCCCAGACAAAGAGCAGGGAGGTGGCATCATGAGTCCGAAACCGATGATGAGACGCGGAAATGCGGGACCGAAGGGTGCCATGCCGCCCGGCATGGGGATCAAGAAGGGAACCTTTAAGCGCCTGATGAAATATGTATCAACCTGGTATGGCGGCAGGATCGGTATTGTCGTGTTCTGTATCATCCTGAGCGCCCTCGCGAGCATGGTATCGACCATGTTTTTGCAGCGACTGATCGATGAATGTATCATTCCGGTCGTGGAGGATGACAAGCCCTTTGACGAGAAAGCCTTTTTCTCCATCCTCGCGGTGATGGCGACGGTATATCTGATCGGCGTGATCGTGTCCTTTACCTATACGCGGATCATGGCAGTGGTCACACAGGGAACCTTGAAGCATATCCGCGATGATATGTTTGACAAGATGCAGACACTGCCGGTGCGCTTCTTTGATACCCATGCGCACGGCGATGTCATGAGTACCTATACAAACGATGTGGATGCGGTGAGACAGCTGATCGGGCAGAGCATTCCCACGCTGATCCAGTCCATCCTCACCGTGGGTACCATGTTCTTTATGATGATCTATTACAGCTTGTGGATGACCGTCGGCGTGATCGTTTTCCTGATCCTGATGACTGCCGTGATCAAGAAATTTGCCGGTGCATCGGCAAAATACATGATGGCGCAGCAACGCTCCCTTGCATCCTGCGAGGGATATGTGGAGGAGATGATGGAGGGCCAGAAGGTGGTCAAGGTCTTCAACCACGAGACGGAGAGCAAGGAACGCTTTAATGAACTGAACGAGGCTCTGTTTACCAATGCGGAGCTTGCGAACAAATACGGTAATATCCTCATGCCGATCCTGCACAACATGGGTAATATCATGTATGTGGTGCTCGCGGTACTCGGAGGTCTGCTCACGGCACTCGGGGCAACCAACGTATGTCTGCGTGGCGTGGAGCCCATCACCATCGGTGTGATCATCACCTTCCTCGGCATGTCGAGACATCTTGCCCAGACGGTGGGACAGTCCTCCATGCAGGTGAACATGATCGCCATGGGCCTTGCCGGTGCCAGCCGCTGCTTTGAGCTTGCGGACGAGGAGCCCGAAAAGGACGAGGGCTATGTGACGCTTGTAAACGCTGTACGAAACGAAAACGGAGAGCTCTCCGAGGCGGACCACATCACGGGACTTTGGGCATGGAAGCATCCGCATACGGCGGACGGTTCCGTGACCTATACGGAATTAAAGGGCGACTGTGTGCTCGAGCATGTGGATTTCGGTTACACGGAAGAAAAGATGGTGCTGCACGACATCTCGCTGTATGCAAAGCCGGGTGAAAAGATTGCCTTCGTGGGTGCGACCGGTGCGGGCAAGACGACGATCACCAACCTGATCAACCGTTTCTATGATATCCCGGACGGCAAGATCCGCTACGACGGCATCAACATCAACAAGATCAAGAAACCGGATCTGAGGAGGTCCCTCGGCGTGGTGCTGCAGGACGTGAATCTCTTTACGGGAACCGTGATGGACAACATCCGTTACGGCAGACTGGACGCAACGGACGAGGAGTGTATACAGGCGGCAAAGCTCGCCAATGCGGATGACTTTATCACCCGTCTTCCCGATGGGTATCAGACGGAGCTTTCCGGAAACGGAGCCAGCCTCTCCCAGGGGCAGCGGCAGCTTCTCTCCATCGCACGCGCGGCTGTGGCAAACCCGCCCATCATGATCTTAGATGAGGCGACCTCATCCATCGATACGAGAACCGAGGCCATGGTGCAGGAGGGTATGGACAATCTGATGCACGGCAGGACCGTGTTCGTGATCGCGCACAGACTCTCCACGGTCAGGAATTCCGATGCCATCATGGTGCTTGATCAGGGCCGCATCATCGAGCGCGGAACCCACGATGAACTGATAGATCAGAAGGGTACATATTACCAGCTCTACACGGGTGCGTTCGAGCTTGAATAGCGCCCGCGCAGACACTTAAAAGCATTGACGGTTTCTGCATTTTGAGGTACAATGAAAAAGTATTATCTATAATGTATTAGGGGGTACAGGCATGGACAAAGATCAGATCACAAAAAAGCTTGAAGAGGTCATCCGTGAGGAGTTTCCGGATCTGGATGACGTCAATATGAATGCGTCGATCACGAAGGAATACGGGGTGAATTCCGTGTCGCTCATTCGCTTACTCGTAGCTGCGGAGGAAAAGTTCGACATCTCCTTTACGGATTTCGAACTTGCACTCGATGAGTACGAGAGCTTCGGTGATATTGCCGCGACCATCGCGGGAAAGATTTCTTAACATATTTTTCGGAGGAGGCAACTAAAAATGGCAGATAAGAAAAGATTACCCTTAACGGTTCCGCTGATCACTTCGTGGCAGTGGCATGCAACGCTTTTTTCCATTCTCTCGGATGACGAAAACGCAAAGAAGTGGATCTACAGCAACTACATCCAGCTTCGCTGCTACGACATTCAGGAGATCTTCACCGGCGACGACATGCTGCTTGCGGATATGATGCCGGGTTCAAGCTCCTTAAAGCTTTGCCCGTATCTGGTATATTCGCTGCTTACCAAGGAGCAGATCGAGAGCTATTGCGGAAATATCATTGACTTCATCATCAAGACCATTGATCTCGGCGGCTACGTATACGGCGTGTTCGATGAGGCAAAGATCCTCTGCGACGCAGACGTGGATTACAAGTTCCCGCACGAGCTGTTCATCTACGGTTACAACCGCGATGAGGAATATTTCTACACGGGTGACTTTACTTTCCAGGATAAGTATTCTCACAAGACCGTATCCTTCTCGGATATCGAGCGCGGATACGAGGTGATCTCCGCACAGGAGGACCACATGTTCAAGGATGACTACAAGGGCAGACGCGGCCTCTACGTGATCATCAAGAACACCGAGAATTCCGTATATGAGCTTGATCTCGAACTGATCAAGACGACACTGCGCGAGTATTTGAACTCCGAGGACACCAAGGATCACTTCCGTATGATGCGCAACCGTTTCGATGACACGGTATTCGGCATCAAGGTATACGACAAGGTGCTCTCACAGATCGACAAGCAGATCCATGCGGAGGAGCCGGACTTCGACATCCGTGCGCTGCATGTGATGTACGATCATAAGGTACTGATGCTCGAGCGTCTGAAGTATCTGATGAACACCGGACACTTAAAGTACAATCAGGAGACGCTGGATGCGTATAAGGTTGTTGTGGACAATGTGCTTGCCGCAAGAAACCTGCTCATCCGTATCTCCATCACGGAAGACATTTCCGTGGGTAACCGCTTCAAGGATCATCTTGAGACCGCAAAGGAGAAGGAGGTTGCAATCCTCTTTAACGTGCTTGCGGAGCTTGAGGCACAGTAAACAAATAAGGAATTATGAACTGCCGGGTGCCTGCGCACCCGGCAGGTTTTTATAATATGTCGGTTAAGATTAAGATCAGAAAAACAGAAGAGCTTACCAAAGGCGAACTTACGGAAGCGGAGCTTCGCAGAGTGGATCCCGAGAGAAGAGAAAAGCTCCTTCGATTAAAGTATGATGGCGCAAGGGCACTTTCTTATACGGCAGGGCTTTTGCTCGCGGAGGCGGCAAAAAAAGAGCTTTCGTTAGAGCCGGAGGAGATCCGGATCTGCAGGGGAGAGCATGAGAAACCGTTTCTTGAGGGCGCGGAGGGCTTTTACTACAACCTCTCCCACACGGAGGGCCTGTGTGTGATCGCCTACGGCGATGAACCGGTGGGGGCGGACTGCGAGCGCATCCGGTTTCGCGAAAAGGACCTTGCGGTGGCAAAGAGATGCTTTACGGATGAGGAGTATGCGTACATCGAGGCTGCCGGGGATGACATGCACGTCTTTTCCGAACGCTTTTTCCGGATATGGACCATGAAGGAAAGCTATCTGAAATATAAGGGGGAGGGGATCAGCGTGGCACTTGACTCCTTTTGCGTCGACCCGGAGGGGATGTGCGTTCGGGGGAGAACGGCTCGTTTTACGGAGTACGTATACGGCGATCATATGATCATGATCTGTACGGCTTCCGGAGCAGTTGATTTTCCTACTTGACAAAGAGAAGTTTCCATTGTAAAATATGCTCTGTTGCGAATGAGATTTGCAATATGCGGTGGTAGCTCAGCTGGATAGAGCACTTGGCTACGGACCAAGGTGTCGGGGGTTCGAATCCTCTCCGCCGCGTTTGAACGGGAAGCGAAATGCTTTCCGTTTTTTTCATCATACGCGAGATAACGAAGACCGCTGTCTCGACTTCGCTTCGCTTCGTCTCGAACGGTCTTGTCAGACCATAAATGAAAAGAACCATGCAACTGTGTGAGCAAGCTCCCACTGTGCATGGTTCTTTTCATTTGCGTTCTTCGTTATCTCGCTGGGCTACCAGGACTCGAACCTGGAAATGCTGGAGTCAGAGTCCAGTGCCTTACCATTTGGCGATAGCCCATCAACAGACGCTATTATA
>CACZPL010000026.1 GCA_902783015.1 uncultured Lachnospiraceae bacterium | reverse complement strand
CCTGCGGACGCATTCCCTGCGGCGGCATTCCCTGCGGACGCATTCCCTGCGGCGGCATTCCCTGCGGACGCATTCCCTGCGGTGGCATACCCTGTGGTGGCATTCCCTGCGGACGCATACCCTGCGGTGGCATACCCTGCGGTGGCATTCCCTGCGGCGGCATACCCTGTGGCGGCATACCCTGCGGCGGCATTCCCTGCGGACGCATACCCTGCGGCGGCATTCCCTGCGGTGGCATACCTTGCGGTGGCATTCCCTGCGGCGGCATTCCCTGCGGACGCATACCCTGCGGCGGCATACCCTGCGGTGGCATTCCCTGCGGCGGCATTCCCTGCGGTGGCATTCCCTGCGGACGCATACCCTGTGGTGGCATACCCTGCGGCGGCATTCCCTGCGGACGCATACCCTGTGGCGGCATTCCCATCGGCGGCATTCCCATCGGCGGCTGTCCCTGCGGACGCATATTGTTCATCACGCCAAGTCTGCTCACCTTGACATCGTTTGCCGGTTTCGGCGGTGCACTCATAGGAATACTTGCCAATCCGCTGTCTTTGCTTATATAAACACCCATAGCCGCAAGTTCGCTGTCCACAAAACCTTTCAGCTTCGTGGCCGTAAAATCATCTCCGTTAATGATATTCAGCATGCGCGCTACGTAGTCGCCTGCGGGTTCCTCCGCAAAACGCAAATTGGATAATACTTCTCTGAAAAAACCTGAAATCTCCGCGAGAGCAATCGTGTCCTGCTTCAGCGGAAGTAAGAGAAATCGTACCGAATAGTTGTCGGGATTTACATAGATCTGATTCGGCATCTTGATCAGGTAACTGACGGGGATTCCCTTGGAGCCCGCCTCGAAGGTTGCCGCGATCCCGTTCATCAGGGTCAGCACTTCCTTCTTTCCGAGATATCTCTTGTAAACGGACTCTAAAGTCGTCGTCTCCTCCACGTAGGAGATCACGGTACGCTTTCCGTCCTCGTCCACAAAATCAAAGGGTGCGAGTGTCGGTACACCCGCAGCCTTTTCCTTCACACGATCATCATACACATCGGACGCGATCAGCTGATAGCTGATCGCCGTACGATCTACCTGCTTGGATACGGTAAAATCAATCTTCCTCATATTGCTACCCCCTCTGAAATTATCCCATTTTATCTGATCTTGAATCTGAACTCCTCATCCCCCAACCGGATCACGGAGTCGTGTGTCAAAATCTCCTCCTCACCATCTGCAACAACCTGATCGTTCACGTAGGTGTGATTTGTCGACTTGTTGTCCTTGATGTAGCACACGCCGTCACGCTGTGTGATAATAGCATGCTGTCTGCTGATGGCGCCGTTTCCGCTGACTGTGTAATCCACACCGCGGGTTGCTTTACCGATTTTGAAGGTATCCTTCGAGAGCATGATGCGTTCCTCTGTACTCACGCGGATCAGGTACGGCAACGCCTTCGGAGGCTGGCTTGCACCGACACCGGTGATCGCCTTCACCGTCTTGGAGAGTACGGACGAGCTCTTCGGTTTTTCCTCTGCCGGCTTTTCGATGTTCATGTCATCATAAACTTCCTCGATCACCGGTACCTTCAGATCCTCTGTCTCATCGTTTGCTTCTTCCTTCTCGGCCTCCACCTCTTCTGCGTGGCTGGCGATCATGGCCGCACGGTTCACCTTTACGGCCTTCTTCTTTACTACCGGCGGCTTACCGCTCAGCATACTGTCAAGATCGGAGATGGAGGTCACGCTCTTTCCGTCTCCGCCTGTTGTTCTCGCCTCAGGCACATCGCCCACAAGCTCGCGGATACGGCTCTTGATGATATCGATATCCGCTTCCTTTTCCGTATGTCTGACTCTGCGTCCGCCCGCAGAAACATCCTCGTTCTCCTCCGGTAAGGGTTCAGGCTGTCTGATGGAAAAGCCGGCGATGTCGGAAATATCTTCCTGCTCCTCCGGAGCCTCGAAGGATTCCTCTTCCGCTGTTGCTTCATAAGACTCTTCAACCGGCGCGCTGTAGGATTCTTCCTCCGGTTCCGGCTCCGCCGCAACCGTAAATGTCGGTGCCGGCTCGGGCTCAGGCTCTGCGGTTTCCTCCGCCGGCGCCTCATAGGACTCCTCAACAGGCGCCTCATAAGCTTCCTCTGTTTCTGTCTCCGCCTCTTCCTTCACTTCCATGCCTGCCGGAAGGATGCTCTCAAGCTCCTCTTCCTCGGCAGCCGCTTCTTCCTCTTCCGCTTCTTCCTCCTCGTCGTCTCCGATCTCCGGCAACGGTTCATCACTTGCCTCCGCCTGTGCCATAAAGTCTGACACGGATGACGATTCAGACTCCTCCTCGGTTTCCTCGGAAACGGAATTCACGACCTCCACGCCGTCGCTTGTGGTGGTATCGGCCTGCTCAAAGCTGATGTCGTACTCCTCCATCAGCGCCTCCGAAAGGCCGATCAACCCGCGCAGGTTAAAGCTGTCACTGTTGATATAGGTGAGGAGCTTGCCCACATAGGCCACATCCTCATCCACGTCATATCGCATATTTGCCAAAAGCTGTCGGATAAAGCCCTTAAACTCCGCCGCCAGAGAGCCCTTGCTCTCCACCGGAAGACACATGAACTTTACGTCCATGGTTTCGGGATCCACATAAACATAACTCTTGTTTAACAGAATGTAGGTCAGATGAATGGCTTGTTCCTTCACGGAAATCAGACCGTTGGCGATATTGCGAAGCATAAACAGAACCTGCTCGCAACGGATCTCGTTTCCGATAAAAGCATCAAGGGAAACACGATCCGAGATATCGTAGGTCAGATAATCGTAATCATCATCCTCTTCGTAGATGATGGATAAAAGCTCTTCCGGGCTGTTTTCTTCGATGTAGTCAAGGACGTCCTCGTCTAATTCCGTCTCCTCACCCATGGTGTAGGTCAGGTATTTTTCTTCCCCGATATTCCGCGCTTTGAAGTTAAACGTTCTCATGGCTCCTCCTCCAGTTATTCTTCCGAGTATTCTTCATCGGACCCGTCTGACTCATCTGTCTCCTGATCCGGGTTGTAGTCAAGCATACCGTCACCGTCCAAATCCTCGGCATCCTCCGGGATTCCGTTAGGTCCGCCGATGATCTGTGTATCGATGTGTTCCTCGTAGGTTTCGGTAAATATGTGCGCGCCCGTCTCCGGATCTCCGACGTGGTAGAACAGGAAATTGTGTTCCGCCGGGGAGACAGCCGCTCTGATACTGGCCAGACCGGGATTACAGATCGGTCCGACCGGAAGTCCTTCGTAGAGATACGTATTGTACGGAGAGTCGATCTCCAGATCCTCGTAGAGCACCTGCGGTTTGTCGTACTTCCCGTCCGTCAGGGCATAGAGAACCGTGGGACACATCTCCAGCTTCATGCCTTCATCCAAGCGGTTTTGGATTACACCTGCGATGATGGGGCGCTCGTCATCGAGCTTGGCCTCTCGTTCGATGATGGAGGCCCGCACGATCACACCGTAGGTGGACATGCCTCTGCTCTCGGCGATCATCCGAAGATCATCCGAGTAGTAATCCTCAAATGCGTTCAGCATCATATCCACCAGATCCTCCGCCGTGGTGTCCTCGTAGATATCGTATGTAGCAGGGAACAGGAAGCCCTGCAGCTTGTATTTGACGTTTGCGCCCGCAGGTACCTCGGTCAGGTACGGGAAGCGCTCGCTCGTGATCGAATTGACCGCATTTAAGAAATCGCTTGCACTGCAGATTCCCTGATCCTCCACACGGGCTGCGATCAGCTCTATCGTAAAGCCCTCGGGGATCGTGAGCTTGTCGATCGGCTCCGCCTCCTCCACGATGGGGCTCATTGTCTCAATCATCTGGAGCGTGTTCATACCGGTGTTCAGCGTGTATGTACCCGGCTGCAGACGCTTGCCGGATTCCGACAGGCGCTTGGTAAATGCGGATGTGTATTTGATCAATCCCTTATCCTTGAGCTTCTCGGCCACGGTACGCGCCGCGTCACCCTTTTCCACGGTGACCTCCACATCCGTTCCATGATAGGAGGACGTGCCCTTCAGCTCCTCCTGGTAATCGTCATATTTTGCTTTTCCGTAATCGTACACACGCGTGCAGAGAAAGAAGAGTGCAAAGCACAGCGTGATAGCCTTTAGTACCTTGATGATCCTGTTAAATGCGTTCAATTTTTCGCCCTCGGTTTACATAATATTCTATAAAACCACATACTTGAAGTAATTTTACAATAGTGCTAATATATTACCATCTTTTTTTAGGAAAGTCAACGAAACTGCGTGCTCCCGGCGCACCTTTTTCGGCTGGCGCAGGAGGTACCCATCTATGAAAAAACCATTTGTCACTAAAGACCAGATTGAAAGCATCGCAAAGCAATATCCGACGCCGTTCCACATCTACGATGAAGCGGGGATCCGCAGGAACGCACGCGCCATGAGAGACGCCTTTTCCTGGAACCCCGGATTCAAGGAATTCTTTGCGGTAAAGGCAACCCCGACACCGGCCATTTTGCGTATCCTCAAGGAGGAGGGCTGCGGCACGGACTGTTCTTCGTTAACGGAGCTCATGATGTCCGAGCGCCTCGGCTTTTCGACGGGCGAGATCATGTTCTCCTCCAACGACACACCACCGGAAGAATTTGCTTACGCAAAGAAGCTCGGTGCCATCATCAATCTGGACGACATTACACATATTGATGTCTTAAAAGATGCCTGCGGTATTCCGGAGACCATCTGCTGCCGTTTCAACCCCGGCGGCGTGTTTGAAATTGCCGACACCGGCGCCTACTCCGTGATGGACACTCCCGGTGATGCCAAGTACGGCATGACAAAGGAACAGCTTTTTGAAGCCTACACGCGCTTAAAGGATCTCGGTGCAAAGCGTTTCGGCCTGCACGCCTTTCTTGCCAGCAATACCGTAAACAATGCTTACTATCCGACTCTTGCCGGCATACTGTTCTCCCTGGCGGTTGAGATCAAAGAAAAGACGGGCGTTTCCCTCTCCTTCATCAATCTCTCCGGAGGCGTGGGTGTTCCCTACAAACCGGACCAGGAACCGAACGACATCGCTGCCATCGGACAGGGTGTCAAAGAGGAATTCGAGAAGATCTTAGTGCCGGCCGGTCTTTCGGACGTGTCGATCTACACAGAGCTCGGCCGCTTCATGCTGGCCCCCTACGGACACCTTGTCACCAAGGCCGTTCACGAGAAGCACATCTACAAGGAGTATATCGGCGTGGATGCCTGTGCCGTAAATCTGATGCGCCCCGCCATGTACGGCGCATATCATCACATCACGGTGCTCGGCAAAGAAAACGAGCCCTGCGATCACAAGTATGATGTGACGGGCTCGCTCTGCGAAAACAATGATAAATTTGCCATCGACCGCATGTTGCCGAAGATTGACAAGGGTGACTATCTCGTCATCCATGATACCGGCGCACACGGCTTTGCGATGGGTTATAATTATAACGGTCGGTTAAAATCCGCCGAGCTTCTTTTGTGCGAGGACGGCTCCGTGAAGGAGATCCGCCGCGCGGAGACCCCGGAAGATTACTTTGCAACCTTAGAGGGCTACTGGGAGGCGTAGGTGTACATCTCGTTTCCGCTCAGGGAAAGCAGCTCCTCAAACTCTTCACGTTCAACTTTTACTTCTTCATCCGCAACCGGGTCATAATACCGGATGTGGGTGGAGTTGTAGCTGATGACGAGCACATAGTGACCGTCACCGATATTTGCGATAAAGGGGCAGTCGCGGTCCAAAAAGTACAGGGCCGTAGAGAGACTGATGCCGGAGATGTTCAAGCCGACGCCGTAGGTATGATCGGCAAAGGCCTGTTCGTAGCTTTCCGCGGCAAGGACCTCGGAAAGCTCGGCTTCATACCCGAGATATCGGATACACATGTAGGCGCAGGTAAGCAGCGTCTCTTTTTTTGTCTTTGCTTTGGTCTCGCGGATCTTGTCAGCTACCGTGTTGTAGCTGTCCGCTTCGACATAGCGATACACCGTATTTCCGCTCGCATCCGCCACAAGACCGTTCCCCAATTCGTTTACCACCAGGATCGCCTTACCGCAGCTCTCGTAGGTGCCGTAGAATCCGGCGTTATCATACACGCGATAGGACAAAATATCCGCGCTGCCCGCCGTCTTTAAATTGAGCGCGTTGCTCCGGCTCTTTTCCCGCACGCGGCGGTAGTCCACATCCGCGATCACATACATGTCGTTCGGAAAGCTGATCAGCTTCACGCGCATGAGAAGCGGATCAGCCCTCTCGATGATCGCAATGTCCTCGCCGGTAAGCTCCCGATTATACGAGATGTAATCCGGCTCGGTATCCTTGAAAAATTCGTTCTGCTTCACCGCGCGCGACAGATAGATCGTATCCGTCTGCACTACGGCATCCATCACGTAAACCCCTGTTTTATCATAGCTTTTCAGTTCTTCACCCGCGGAATTCACGATATCGATCTCGTAGAGCGGCGGGATTGCTTCCCCGTAGGAGGTCACGATGATGTCCTTTTTCTTTGCCTTTCCGTAGATGACATCGCTGTTCACAAAGCCCAGCAGCTTGAATCTGTCATTCTTTTCTCCGGTCTTTTTCACCTCTTCCCCGGTCGAAAAATCATGGATCACAATACCGTCGGTCTCAAGCACGTTCTCGCCGGTCGGGTAGGCCACCACGCACATGTCCGCAGACACGGCGTAGCTGTCGGAAGGAAGCTCGCTCATCAGCGTGGTCATCTCCATGGTCTCCGTATCGATGCTGTAGAGCGCCCCGTGCAAAAGGCAGTAGAACACCTTTCCCTCCTTGTCGTAGTAGGTAAAACGCCCCGCCTCCCTTTTCAGAACGTCAAAGGGCTGATCACAGGACAGGAAAAAGATCTCCTCCACATAGCGGGTCTCGTTGTCAAAGCGCAACAGCATGATCCCGTTTTCGCCCTCATGATGTCCGCGGCTGATATAGCCGTAAACCACAAAGTCGATATTTCCGTTTTCATCCATGTCCAGAATATTGATGTCACAGTCCGGGTTTAAGGTTCGGATGTCCCGGTAGGTCCCGCGCGGGAAGGAAAAAACCTCGAGAAGCTCGCTTTCCATGTAGTCGTAGTACCACAGCTGTCCCTGTTTGACCAGCGCACACTTTCGATAATTTTCCGTGCTGCGATAGGTCACACTGTCCTCGCAGCAGATTCCGAGCATCAGACCGTTTCCCTCGGTCGAGATGCTGTGCTCGTCAAAAAAGCTGTCCATGTACCGGTCAAAGGCCAAAAGCTCCACACTGTCGGTGCTCTTGTTATAGCACACGGTATAATATTCGTTCACACGGTAGCAGTGACGCACGTTATCCTCTGAACTCTCAGCCACAAAGGAACAGGTGATACAGGCGTATTGGTCGTCGAGCTCCGTGACCTCGGGTACGGTGGGAGTGATCTGCACAAGCTTTAAATCTCCGTAGCTCAAAGCGCTGTAGCCGGAGGTAAGATCTACGTGGGCAAGACTGTCGGCACTTGGATTCTCAAGCTCCGTGAGCGACTTTGTCACCACATTTCCCTCCATCGGGTCATAGTTCTTGTTAAAGCAGGCACCGTGAAAATCGTACACAAAGGAAAGGAGCTTCGCCATATGAACCTCCTTCGTGCGCACGATGCGGGTATAGTAACGGACCTCTGTCTCCGTATCCTTGTTCAGGATCAGGCAGAGCGCGTATTCCGCGTTCAGCGACAGATCCATGCGGAGCGTCACATCCAGGATGCGGTTCCCTTCCATGTCCGTGCCGCCCTCCGCGTCACCGCGCTCGATCAGGGTGTCGCCCGAGATGGACCAAAGCTCGTAGGCAGCGGACTCCGTGTAGGCCGTATCATCCTTCACGACAAAACGGACCTTCTTTTCATCGGTAACCGGCACGATCCCTCTGCGCATGAACTCCGTGGACATCACCTGCCGGTAGCCGTTCATCCGATTGATGTTCTTTCCCTCCGTCTGCACATAGGCGATCGGCAGGACCGGCTCCTCCGTCTCTGCGGCCGCAAGCTCTAACCCGCTGTTATTCAGCTTATTCACGAAAAGGGCAGTGCCCGTCGCTATCGCGATGAACACCACCACTTTCAGTACCGTTATGGTAAATCTGTATTTCATAAAACTCCGTTCGTCAATGGATCGACACGGTCGCTTCGCAATCTTTCCTATTCGTCACCGAAGGAAATGCCAAGCTGCTTTGCATATTTTACCGTGCTGTCATCCGGTGAAACGTATTTCAGCTTTCCTGCCGACTCTGCCAGCGGGATTGCGGTTACTTCGTTGTTCTTCATGACTACCAGCTTGCCGAAATCTTCCTTCTTGATCAGCTGTGCAGCCTTTGCGCCGAACAGGGATGAAATCACTCTGTCGTAGGGAACCGGACTTCCGCCGCGCTGGGTATGTCCCGGAACGGTCACGCGAATGTCGGTACCCGGCAAAAGTGCCTTCACCTGATCTGCGATATCATACGCAACGGAAGGGTACTTCGCTGCGATCTCGGCAACCTTTGCCTTGCGCTCCTTCTTCGGAAGCGCAGCCACATCCTTGGAGATGGCGCCCTCCGCAACTGCCAGGATGGAGAAACCCTTGCCCTGCTTGGTCCGCTTCTCTAGTGCCTTCACCACATTCTTGATGTCGTAGGGGATCTCGGGGATCAGGATGATGTCCGCGCCGGAGGCGATACCCGCGTGCAGCGTGATCCAGCCTACCTTGTGTCCCATGACCTCAACGATGAAGATACGGTTGTGTGATGCCGCCGTTGTGTGGATACAGTCTATCGCGTTAGTCGCAATATCCACCGCGCTCTGGAAACCGAAGGTCATGTCGGTGCCCCAGATATCGTTGTCGATGGTCTTCGGACAGCCGATCACATTGAGGCCCTCCTCGGACAGGCGGTTTGCAGTCTTCTGGGAACCGTTTCCGCCGAGCACGACCAAACAGTCAAGCTTCAGCTTCTTGTAGGTCTCCTTCATGCATTTTACCTTGTCGAGGCCTTCCGGTGTGGGATTGTCGAGCTCCTTAAACGGTGTTCTCGAGCTTCCCAGGATCGTGCCGCCTCTTGTGAGGATACCGGAAAAATCCTCTGCGGAAAGCTTCTTGTAGTTTCCGTAGATCATTCCGCGATAGCCCTCTAAAAAGCCGTAGATCTCCACTTCCTTGAAGGTGTTCGTGAGGCCCTTTACCACACCGCGCATGGTGGCATTTAAGGCCTGGCAGTCTCCGCCGCTTGTCAGCATTCCGATTCTTTTCATATTTGTAACCCTCCTTATAGTATTATCCTTCCGTCCAAGGCGCGCATCAGCGTCACCTCGTCAATACACTCCAGATCTCCGCCCACGGGTACGCCGCTGGCGATCCGTGAAGTCTTGATACCCGAAGGCTTTACCAGCTTGGAAATATACATGGCCGTAGCCTCGCCCTCCACGCTGGAGCCCGTGGCAATGATCAGCTCTTCGCAGTCTTCCTTCTCCAGTCGCAGGATGAGCTCCTTTAAGCGGATGTCTCCCGCACCGATTCCGAGCGCCGGGTTGATCACACCATGCAGCACATGATACACCCCCGTATATCTGCCGGTGCGCTCGTAGGCCGCAAGATCCCGCGGGCTTTCCACCACCATGATAGTTTTGTGGTCCCGTTTGCCGGATGCACAGATCGGGCAAAGATCTCCGTCCGTGACCGTATAGCAGCTCTTGCAATAGCGCGTGTTCTGCTTGGCATCCACGATGGCATCGGCCAACTGCTTTGCCCTGTCTCCGGGCAGATTGATGATGTGAAATGCCAGTCGCTGTGCCGTTTTCCCGCCGATTCCCGGCAGGGAAGAAAGCTCCTCTATTAACCTGTGTACCTTTCCGCCGTAGATGTCCATTAAGTATCCTGTTCCTTAAAAAGGAAAGCCTCCGCCAAGTCCACCCATACCGCCGGTGATCTTGCCCATCTGCTCCTGCTCGTCTTCGCTCTGCTTCCGGATCACTTCGTTCACGGCGGATACGATCAGATCCTCGAGCATCTCGATATCGTCCTTGTCAACGACCTCTTCCTCGAGATGTACGGAGGTGATCTCCTTCTTGCCGTTCATCTTTACGGTGACCACACCGCCGCCCACGGTAGCCTCATACTCCTTGTCCTCTAGGGCCTTTGTGGTCTCCTCCATCTGCTTTTGCATCTTCTGTGCCTGCTTCATGAGGTTGTTCATATTTCCCGGCATCATTCCGCCCGGAAAACCGCCTCTCTTTGCCATTTGAATGTCCTCCTAATCCTTGTATTCTATATCAAATCTGATCTTCGTGAGATCAAATTTTCTTGTCCGTTTATCTTCTTTTCCGCCCGGTGTCACCTTGATCGCCTGCAGCTTCACCTGCTTTTCCATATGCGCTTCGATCAGCGCCTCAAGCTCGTGCAGATGGTTTCCCGTCTGCTCCCGCAGGCCGCCGTCTCCGATAAAATAATCGATGGCGCCCTTGTTCTCCGGTATATCCTCAAAAATCAGATTGAGTACACCCTCGGCCTCTGCCGGGTTGACTCTTGCCTGCATTAAATACTTCCTTGCAAACTGCCCGGTCTCGGCCACGATCTGCGGCCACTCCTTCGTAAGACGCATCAGATCCTCGTAGGTTGCCGGCGGATAGTTCTCCCGGATGTTTGCCCGCACTTGCTCGGAGAGTTCCTCCGGCGAGAGCGGAGGCCGGTCCTCCTCTGATTGTACTGCTGCCGCGGGGACAACCGGCGGATGTGCCGCAAGTGCGGAAAGCTTTTGCTCCACGCTCTTCTCCAAAAGCGCCATGCGCTCGGAAAGAGTTTCGTAATCCTGCTCCCGCATGGTCGGCGTACAGAGCTTGATCACACAGACCTCAAGCACGATGCGCTTGTTCGTGGCATAGGAAAGCTTATTACCGGTTTCCTGCAGCACATTGATCATGGCAAGCAGGCGTTCCTCCGGTACATCTTCGCCGAGCTTTTTTGCGATCTCCCTGTTTTCCGTGGAAAGATCGGTTGCAACCTCCGGTGAGATCTTAAGCATCAGCACATTTCTTGCAAACATCATGAACTCGGCAACAAACTGCGCCAAGTCCTTGCCCTGCCAGATCACCTCGTCGATCACGGCGAGTGCCTGTGCGGGCTCATACTTTATGATGGAGGTAAAGAGCCGCGTGTAGACATCCATATCCACGGCACCGATGGTATCAAGCACCCTGTCCGCGGTGAGCTCCTCTCCGAGGTGAAACGAGATACACTGATCAAGGATACTTAATGCATCACGCATGGAACCGTCTGCAGCGCGCGCCACGAGATTTAAAGCATCCCTTGTAGCCGGGATCTGCTCCCTTTTTAAGAGCTCATCCAGACGATCCGCGATCGTCTCGATCGTGATCCTGTGGAAGTCGTACCTCTGGCAGCGAGACTTTATGGTCACCGGGATCTTATGGATCTCCGTGGTCGCCAGGATGAAGATCACGTATTCCGGCGGTTCCTCCAAGGTCTTTAAAAGCGCATTAAACGCACCGCCCGAGAGCATGTGCACCTCGTCGATGATATATACAAGGTATTTCCCCTGGGACGGAGAATACTGCACCGCGCTGTTGATCTGACGGATGTTGTCCACACCGTTGTTGGACGCCGCATCGATCTCGATCACGTTTAAGGCCCGCCCCTCCGCAATGGCTTTACAGCTCTCGCACTCGTTGCAGGGACTTCCGTCCTGCGGGTTTTCGCAGTTGACCGTCTTGGCAAGAAGCTTGGCAATGGTTGTCTTGCCCGTTCCTCGGGTACCGCAAAACAGATACGCATGACCTACGCGGTTATGCTTTACCTGGTTTTTTAAGGTTGTTACGATATGTTCCTGACCCTTCACCTCATCAAAGGTGTCCGGTCTCCATTTTCTGTATAATGCAACGTATGACATGACACGTCCCTGTTTTCTTATTTTTCGGTGAATCGGAAGATCTGATCGAGCATGCGGAGCGTCTTGAAGTTGCCCTTCGCCGTGATCTCACCGGACATAAAGCCCTTCTGGAAGGTCATCTTTCCGTCCATGATATCCGCGAGCAGCGAACTGTCCGCCTTCAGCTTCACATCCGCCTCCGTGTCTTTTCCGTACACGCAGGAGAGCTGGTCTCCCACATCGATGATCAGATTCTTGCTGATATCGGTGACCACGATGACATAGCTTGCCGAGAAGCCCTTCTCCGGGTGGAAATGTGTGCAGAAGCCCTTCACGATATCGTCTTCGTAAACCTCCTCGGGCTCCTTTGTGCCATCACCCAGCATCTGCTTGAACATGGCAGCAAGCTCCTCGATATCCTCTTTCTGCTTTTTCACGTAACCGTCATCGGCCACGATCCTGGATAGCTGTTCGCTTTCCTGAGGTGTCAGATCGATGGAGGATTTTTTGATCAGACTGTTTCTGATAGCCGTGTTACTGGTGGGGAGTTTTTTCGTCTTCTTGTTCACGAAACGGTAAAGGTCCTCCGCCTTCTTCTCTATGTATGCGAGATAGCCCGCGTTCTGCTCTATGGTATCTGCGGAATCCACGTATGCCGCAATGCCGCTCACCGAGATGCCGCCGAGCACATCCCATGCACGGGACAGCGTCAGCTCCGCCTCCTGTTCGCCGTAGGCGGTGGCGATCACCACGGGCATCATATATAAATTCGAGATTTTTTCCTTGTCGCCGTACAGCCAGCACATATCAAGGAATTGCTGCATATAGCCGCCGATGGAAAACCACTCCAGAGAGCTTACCAAAATAAGGCCGTCGCACTCCTTCAGAGTGCTCGGCAAAGTCGCGATCCCGGATTTTTCCTCGTGAAGGTTGTATCTTGTCACCTCCACTCTGAGTTCCTCGAGAACCGCCACCAGCTTATCGATCACAAACAGCGACGGGTCCTCCAGCAGACCTCTTCCTCCGTAGTATATATTGATCTTCATAAACGCTTCACCTCGTATTTACTCGTACAGGATATTGTACCAAAAATCCGTTTAAAAAACAAGGGAACGTCGAACTCTGATGTCACACCCTTAGTCCGGATACATCGCATCCAGCCAGGTGATATATCCCGTCAAACAGTGGGCATGCACGAATTTGATCCCGCCGTCCGCCTGGAATGACAGCTTCTTATAAACCTCAGCCGCCTCGGGCGTCGAATATGCGATCATGAGCACCTTCATCATGCCCTCCTCATCGTTGGCCAGCATGTACCCAAGACCATTTTGGAAGAAATCGCTGGGGCTTTCTCCCCAGTCATTTTTCGCGTAATAGTTCCTGACATGCTCCCCTGCATACTTTAAGACCGCAGCCGCAAGCGCTTCCTTTTCGGCCTTTGTGAATCCGCCGTAGGAAATGCCGGTTTTCTCCTTAAACGCGGCTTTCATGGCGTTTTTCGACGCGTTCCGGAAGGTGATGTCCGTCCCGTAGCGCTTATAATTCCATTCCTTCGGGGGAAGCTCCGTGATATAATCGCCCGAGTTCAGGTAATTCCTGATGTTGGAGTATCCCGTTTTCTTTGCCGCCGTCGATACTCTGGGAGTGGCAAAGGTATAGGCATAGACTTTGCTGCTCCCGTACCTGTCCGTCATCCTTTTTGCAAAGAGATTGCCCACCGCAGCACCTCTGCTGTGTCCGGTGATCCAGAACTTCAGCTTTGCATCGGACAGATTCTTTCTGCGGATATAGGCGTTTACGCTCTTCCAAAGCTCTGCCTCCGCAGCGGAAAACCCGGCATGGGTCTTGCCGGTCCCCATGTTGAAGTTGCTCACCCATTCGTAATCCATGCCCGTACCCCGGATCCAGACAGCGATCACCTCAAAGCCGTTGATCGTTTTATGTCCGATGGCATAGGAGACATGGTCATTGTCGGTTTTTGTCACCGGCACCTGCTTATAGGTGCGCCCCACAAACTTAAGGCTCTCCATCAGCGCAAGCGCATACTCTCTGTCGTAAGTCGCGGCGCTGGCAAGCATGGAAAGCTTGGCCAGCTTCACATTTTCCGCCGTCGCTTTTCCGTAAAAATACCGGTCACTGTAGGTGGCGCTCGAGGTGAGCACCTTGCCCGCCGTCACCTCCGTATAGCTCCCGGTCACGCGGATCTCCTTTATGATCCTCGTCCCTGCCGCATTTGCGTTCACGGGCTGAATCATAATTCCGCCGAGCGCGAGCAAAACCGCCGTTAAAAGTGCAAAAATGCGTTTGAAATATAATCTTCTCATGATCTCACCTCCCTATATTTCTCCGCCATAAAGCTTTCGGAAGAAATCTAAGGTCTCTTCCGCGTGCCTGTTTTCCCTTTCCACAAAGTTAAGGCTTAATGCTACGCGCGTATTGTAAGTAAACGCGTCGTCATCATCTTCGTCTATCTCAAATAATGCCCGGACGACCTTTTTGAGCCCGGGATCGACCAGGTTCATGTAGATCTTAACATCCTCCGACACCCTCCTGGTTCCGGCTGCAACAAAATATATCATATCCATAAGTACAGCCGGGTTCCTGACGGTCGATGCCATATAGGGTATATATAAATAGTCATCATGGGTTTTCACCAAAAGGAGGCCTTTGGGCTTTCCCTCATCCATATAGATTGCCGATAACTTGGCATTATATTCCCGGACGTCTATGGGCATGGGTACCAGATCCATCCCGGCTTTGACCAGGTTGTTGCATAAAATATTAAGCTCCTTCGGATCAAGATCACCGAGGGCGATACTTTTTTGTGCCCGCCTTCCGACTCTGCCGGAGTTTTGCACCCACCCGGCCGGTATCTCGAAACGGCATTCCGGAAGTCTTTCGTAGGTTGTCTCCACATAGGGGTCAAACAGCTTATAGATGCTTTCATCGGCATCGACAGGTATATCCGCTCTTACCGTTTTCACGCTTAAACTGTTATAAAGCCTGCGGCAAAGCAGTCCAAAACTCTCTGATCCAAGGCCCTCCCCACGGTTGGACGGATCCAGATAGTACCACAAAAGTTCCGCTTCCGGCGGCATGATCCTGGCCGAGATCACCCCGATGGGTACATCCTCATCAACAATTCCGAACAGGACGACATCCTCGTCATCCATCGCCTCTTCCATGACATACTTCGGAAACAGCGGCGCAAAGCAGTCAAATACGCTTTCATCAAGATCAATTACGTTTACCACTATGCTTACCCCCGTTTCTTTTTATCCTTTTTTTCTTCCTGCTGTACAGGATTTAATGCCTTTTCAAGCTGACCTTTCCCGACCTCAATCGTACGTTTCCCCAGATCAATCTGATATGATCCGTATACGATTATGGCATCATGCTGGTCAAGGTGCGCGTAATCCATACCGGTAAACCGTTGAAGATCTCCTTCAGTCATCGCAGTCTTCGGATCGGCAAGTCTGCGGGCCCCCTCAAGCTGAAGGGCATGCCCCCTGGACATCACACGATAGCCGTCGATGATCGTCTTTCTGGCGGACAGAATCTTTTCCCTTTGCTCATACGCAGCCATATCCGCCTCATACTTTGCATGCGCTTCCTTATCCTTTACCGAAGGCTCCGCGTATGCGGGCCTACCCAACAGCTTTTCCTTGAGCGTAAACCGCTTTTCTACCGGAGGTGTCTTCGTAAGATCCGAGACCACTACATCGGACGGAGACTTCATAAGATCCGAAACCATCATGGATGAAACAACGATTTCCATTATTTCTCCCTGTTTTTCGACCAGCTCTGCGGGGGTTAATTTTTCATAAGCAGAAAGATCCGCGTGCATGATGAGGTCAATCTTTTCCTGCAATATGGGTTCCGAAGCTGACACCGCCTCATGTATGGCATCCATAAACCGCAGCTTCTGCTCTTCTGTAAAGGGAGGTTGTCCCGGACCTTTTATACTTTGCAGCTGTGAATTGTATTCCAGCATTGTTTCCCTTTTTACTAACATTTCCATAACGCTGTCATTATATGCATCATCGTCTACCTTCATCAGCATGACCGCACGTCCGGTCGTGCCTTTTGTATAGCTGTCGATCTTTGCCTGATCCGCATTCGGGAATCTTCGGCGGATTGCTTCCTCCATAACCCGGTACTTTGCTTCTATCCTGGTTTTATAAAACTTTGCCTTTTCTCCCTCCTTTTGGTATTCCCCCTGAACTCCCTGATATCCGTATTCTTCCAGCATGAGCCAGCCGGATGGATTCATGTCTTTACTTCCCTTGATCAGATGGTTGAGCACCATCGCAAGATCCGCCAGCGTTATATCGTAGATGCGCTCTTCTGCTGCCGTCTGATCTATCCTGGCATCCAGCTCTGAAAAGATTTTTTTGGTATCGGCGTCATAGGTACCGGGGGCTCCGTGTTGGGCACGAAACTTTGCCTGCATATCCGAATATGTCATTGCCCTGATCTTATAATCGGTGACAACCTCATTCAAATGGACAAAATCCGCAAGCGCTTTATGTATCACCTTGCTGTTTTTTTGCACGTTTTCCGAATACGCGGGCTCATCCAATAAATCATAGTATTTTGCGATATCCTCATAATTGAGCCTGGAAAACAGTCTGCTCTGAACACGGGGATACTCCCTCATAAGGTCATCCTGCATCGCCGTGTACTCCTGTTCAAACTGTGGCAAAAGCACCTGAAACTCCGCATCTACCTTTTGCGATATCTTTTGATCGATCGCGTGGTCAAAGTCGGTAATATTTGTCCGAAGCGCAGCCGTGGCAGCATCCAGATTTGCTTTAGCATTTGGATCCGCTCCGTTTCTCTGCTGATAACCCATATCCACCTGATTAACAAAAGCATGCTCTATACCATGCACCGCGAGCGCCTTTTCATAGCAGTCATTGATCATGACCATAGTTTCCGTAAAGGCCTTCATACGCTCCTTTTGTCCGACAGAAAACACATCAAAGCCCGGTGTGCCCTCGCCGTAGTTTTGCACCACGAGTCGTGCTTTTTCCACCTCCCGCGACACATATTCAAAATTCTTGCCGAAAAACTCCGGCTGAAAAACATCCGGATTCCATTGCTTTGACAGCACCTCACTTACAAGCGGAATGCCGTCCTCGATGGACTGTGACTCGTCCCAGTCCGCATATCCTTTTTCTTTGCGCTGGTTCATCACCTCATTGATATAGCCTGTGTACTTTGTTGCCAGGGTGGTATCCTCTTTTGTCGCTTCAGCTGATTTTTTCAGCGCCGCGTTTTTCTTTCTGGTGGCCTTCCAACCCATTTCAGGCTCCTGAACGGGCAAAAATTGAAACGGCTTGGACGCAGTCACCGTAGCAGCTACAGGCGCCGCTGCAACGGGCTGACCGGGCATAAGCTGTTCCACTGCTTTTCTTTGTTTATAGCGGTTCCAAAATGCGGTAGTTGCCGGTCTCGCCTGTTGCTCAAAGGTATCTCTTTTCTGTTTGGTATCAAGCGCCTGAAAATCATCCATAAACTCCATGAGGTTTGGTGCAAAAATATCTCGCATGGCTTGACCCTGCGCAAAAAGCTCTAGTGAGTTATCATCCATTGGTTTTCTCCCCTTTATCTCTTGTTTATTGTTAACGGCTTTATAACGAAATATCTTATTTATTTTACCATAGAATCTCGTTTTCGTCAGCCCTTTCTCGTGATAACACGTCTTTTCTTTACAATGCGCCGCAAAGAAGTTATAATCCCGAATATGAACAGAAAAAAAGTATTGCTCAAACTGATAATCGACCTTGCCGGCACGGTGCTGATCGTGTGGTCCCTGCACCGGTATCTCACCTGCTACGACTCTCTTCCGTCATGGCAGAAGACGCTCCTCCTTTCACTTGTCGTGATCGCGATCCCCGCCATGTTTTTTGTATCCTTCACGGACAGGATCGTGAAAAAATACGCCTTTGACGAGCGTGTTCTGACCGGAGAGGATGCGGAGGAAGATGCGAACGGCGATACAACGGACAAGGAGGAGCCTGCCGAAAAATCGGAGGAAGAATCCGGGGCGTCAATCTCAAATTAGTTTACATAAGTAAGAAATTTCAAATTTGTTATTCACTTTATAGTCGTAAATCTGATATGGATTTGCGGCTATTTTCTTTTGGTTAACATAAAAAATGCTCCAATCTGTAGCTTGTCAGTCACTTCCCGCTGTGCTATAGTCGGCTTGTGAACGAAAGTCGACGATCGTCGACGGTTCACGATCAAATTTCAGGCAATCATGCAGGTTACCCGAAAAAAGCGAATAGAGACTGACAGTGTGCATCGGCCAATTGCACACTTGTTTCAGCATCTGTTTTCTTTTCTCGTCCCTGTATAATTGCGAAATCCCACATTATACATCGTGTAAAACAACACCCATGAAAATGAACTGCATGATTGTTTCCTGGCGGACAGAATCGGGTACCCTGCTGGTTGATGAATTCGATAAAGGGGGAATATGGTTTTTCAAATGATCAGGGGCATATGCCTCGCAGTACTTCTGATTTCGGCCTGCGTGTACGATCTTAAATCCTGCCGCATCCCGAACGCGTTGTGCGGAAGCTTTTGCATAGTCGGCTGGTGCCTGAGCCTGGCGGAATACGGCCCGCTCGGACTGCTGCACTCGTTTCTGTCAACGCTGATCCCCATCGCGGGACTCTTTATACTCTATGCATTTCACGTGCTCGGCGCCGGAGATATCAAACTGCTCTCGGCCGTGGGAAGCATGGTTTCGTTTCGGATTATCCGGGTGATGGCCTGCGCGTTTTCCCTGTGCGCCTTGTACGGGCTGATCGTGCTTTCGGTACATCTCCTGCAAAAAAAGCTTTGCTTTTCACGCACACACTTTTCAATCTGGATCGCGGCGGGCACACTGGCCGCGGCAATCATACGTTAGGAGGCGATGCTGTTTTGCCATGAATTACAGAGTCGGAATCTATGATGCGGACACAGCCTATGTAAAGGCATTAATGAATTACCTGAATGCAAAGGAGAAGATCCCTATTACGCTGTATGCATTTTCCAGCCCGGAAAGTCTTGCAGCCGGTGCGGAGGACAACCGTCTTTCCATGCTGTTAATCGGCGAGGCAGCAGTCATCCCGGAGGGGATTGACGCCTGCATGACTCTATGCGAAAGCGCACGTCCAAAACCCGGCAGCTGCGCCGTATACAAGTATCAGAGCGCAGATGCGCTTGCAACGCAGATCCTCACATTCATAAGGGCACAAGCGAAAACGGTACGGGCAGAAAGCGGGCTTGTCATCGCCTGCATTTCTCCTTACGGAAGCAGCGGTAAGACCACGCTTGCCATGGGACTTTGCAAGAGCTATGCGCCGAGTCTCTACGTGAACATGGAGGAGCTGCAGCCCCCGGAATGCATGGAGGAACTGACCAGAAAACGCTGTGAGCGTCTGCTCTACTATATCGTGAGCAAAAATCCGGAGATGTCCGGCATGGTCACCTCGAGGGAGCAAGAGGGTTTTGACCGCCTGCTTGACGGAAGCAGCTTTTCGGAGTTTAGACAGCTCATGCCGGAGCACATAAGCGAATTGATCAAAACGCTGCGGGATACGGACAGATATCAGCGGATTGTGTTTGATATCGGTCTCGGCTCGCTTTCCTCGTGGCAGCTGCTCTCCCTCTTTGACAGGGTCTATATCACGCTTCCGGACGGACGTGATACCGCAAAGCGGGAAAGCTTTTGCCGAGAGCTTATACATGCCTGCGGAGAGTCGGTAAAAAAGCATTTACAGTTTGTCAAGGTACCGCAGACTTCTTGGAGCAGCGCTGCACTTGCGGAGTGGATCGAGGTAGAAGGCCTATGAGTACAACAGATATGCCGGAATGGGAGGAGCAAAAACAGCTGCTTCATGAAAGGATCGTGCGCGAACTTGATCTTTCCGGAGAGGTTTCCGACGAGATGATCGGCAAGGTGATCGATAACTGTCTAATGGACGAGACAAATCTGTCCGGTTTTTCCTTAGCAGACAAGATCCGGATGCGCACGGAGCTCTTTAACAGCCTGCGCCGATTGGATGTACTGACCGAACTCCTATCGGACCCGAGCGTAACGGAGGTGATGGTCAACGGCTGCGATGACATCTATGTAGAGCGCGAAGGCTGTCTTGTAAAAACTGACAAACATTTTTCCTCGGAGGAAAAACTGAGAGCCGTGATCCAGCAGATCGTAGCCAAGTGCAACCGACGGATCAACGACGCCGAGCCCATTGTGGATGCACGTCTTACGGACGGATCGCGCGTGAACATCGTGCTCCCTCCTGTCTCGCTGTCCGGGCCGGTGATCACGGTGCGCCGGTTTCCGGAGCACATTCTCACCATGGAGGAACTCTCGGAACGCGGATCCTTTGAGAGGGAGCTGCTGCCGGTCTTTGAAGCATTCGTCCGCGCGAAATACAACATCGTGATATCCGGCGGTACGGGCTGCGGGAAAACAACTTTTTTAAATGCACTGTCAGGTTATATCCCGCCGGATGAGCGCATCATCACCATCGAGGATTCGGCCGAGCTTCAGCTGCAGGGGATCCCGAATCTGGTGCGGCTCGAATGCCGGAACGCAAACGTCTCCGGCGAGCAGGAGATCACGATCCGCGATCTGATCAAGACAAGCCTCCGCATGCGGCCTACCCGCGTTGTGGTGGGTGAGGTCCGGGATGCTGCGGCGATCGACATGCTTCAGGCGATGCAATGCGGACACGACGGCAGTATCAGCACGGCCCACGCTAATTCCGCGGAGGATACCGTGTCAAGATTGGAAACCATGGTTTTAATGGGGATGGACATCCCGCTTGCAGCCGTGAAAAAACAGATCACGCAGGCGGTGGATATCATCATCCACTTAGGGAGACTGCGGGACAGGAGCAGACGGGTCTTATCCGTCAGTGAGGTGAAAGGAATGGAAAAAAACGACATTGTACTGAACAAACTGTATGAGTTTACGGAAACCGGCGAATCGGAGGGGCACGTGCTGGGATATCTGCGCAAGGTGAACAATCTGCTCCACATCGACAAACTCCTTTATACCGGAAATATGGAGCTTTACAAGAAGGGAGAACGCGCTTGAATTACACAAAGATGAAGCCGGAGCCGTGGTTTTACCCGGCAGAGGTGTGCAAGCTTCTCCTGCTCTCGGTACTGTGCGGATATCTGTTTTTCGACGCGTGGTATGCGGGGCTCTTTCTTCTCCCCGCTGCCTTTGTTCTTGCACGGCAGGATGCGAAAAAGCATCGGGAAAAGCAGCTGAAAAAACTCGAAGGAGAATTCCGCAATGTGATGGTTCTCCTCCTCGGGCAACTGAATGCCGGTTACTCCTTAGAGCAGTCAATCTTCCGGACCACGGAGGATTACGGAAGGGAATGCAGACGGCAGGGTCCGATGTATGCCGAGCTTGTTGCAATGACCCGAGGCATTGCCATGAATCAAAAGGCGGAGGCTTTGCTCACGGATTTCGGCAGGCGAAGCGGGATCGCGGATGCAAGGGAGCTTGCGGATCTGATCGCACTCTCGAAGCTCCACGGCGGTGACATGATCGCACTGATCGACCGCGCGGTGCGCGGAATCTCCGACAAGCAAAACATCGCACTCGAGCTTGCCACCGTACAGGCGGCCAAGCGCTTTGAGAGTTTAATCATGCTGTTGATGCCGGCCTGTATCCTGCTTTACATGCGACTGACAAATGCGGAGTACATCCGGCCGCTGTATACGCTGCCGGCCGGAAGGATCGTAATGGCGGCAGCACTTTTGATGACGATGCTCTCGGGCATCTGGATGGATTTCATATTAAAGAAGGGAAAGTAAGCTATGCAATATATCGGATGGATCTTGATCATGTGCTTTTGCGTGATGGCGATCATCAGTCGGATTCACTACAGTAAATACAAGGGCAAGGTCGCATTTGTACTGCTGCCGTTTTACATGGCAGCAGAAACGATATACACCTTCCTTAACGAAAATAACACCGCCATAGTAAAACAGCTATCGCTTCGTATGCGGAAGCTGCATGTGGTCTCGGATCGTGAGCTTGGAAAACTGGTTCATGACCGGATCATATCCGTCACCGCAAAGGCGCTCGGCGTGTTATTCTTCGGAACCTGTATAACGCTGGTGGTCTGTATGTCCGTCGTATCGAGTACGTTTGATGAAATGTCCACAATAGAAAGGATGGGGTACGATGGAGATACCAGGAAACAGACGATCACGTTATCTTATGGAGATGAAATCAGGAAATATGAACTTAACGTATCACAGACTATTTACAGCGAGGAAGAATTTCACGCGCAAGCAGAGCTTGCGTTTGCGGAAGCGGAAAAAGAAATCGGAACGGCTGCAGATCCGGACGGATTGATCAGCACTTCAATCAAGCTGCCTCAGAGCGGTTCAAACAATCTGATCCGGCTTTCCTGGTCATCCGACCACCCGGAACTGCTCTTTTCAAACGGTACTCTGTTATCCGAGGAGTTGCCTGTTCTTCCCGAGCCGGTCGTGCTTACGGCAACGGCGTCGTATGAGGACTACGAGGTCTCCCGCACGTTCGTGATCTGTGTGGGAAAGCGCAGTCTTTCGGAGACGGAAAAAAAATTCGAAGCATGCTTTGAAAAAATAAAGGAACTGGAGGTGGAACAAAGAGAAAACAAAAGCCTTGCGTTACCGGAGGAGATCGAGGGAGTAGATGTGTCGACAGATCGAAAAGACGAAAACCTTCCGGTCAAGGTATTTTTCCTGTGGATCATCGTGTGCGGGGTAATAATTGCCCTTTCGATCAGCAGGCTGCACGAGAACGTTAAAAATCGGGATCTTTTGTTACAGAGAGATTATCCGTCCTTTGTCAACAGACTTCAACTGCTGCTCGGTACAGGCATGACGGCAAAGCAGGCATTTGAAAGGCTCAGCAGAGACGAGGGAATATGCGAAGCATTCACCAGAGAGATCCGGTATACCCTGAACGAGATCGGGACCGGAATGAATGAGGGCAAGGCCTATGAGAGACTCGGAGAGCGCCTGGCGCTTCCGGTCTACAGAAGACTGATGTCTCATATATCGCAGAATTTAAAACTCGGAACAAGTAAACTGTCGGAGCTGATGGAGCGCGAGCTTCAGGATGCGCAGCTTGCACACCGCGAGTTCGTAAAGAAACAGGGCGAGGAGGTTTCCGGAAAGCTTCTGTTTCCGATGACCGTGTTGTTGTTTGTCACCATGCTGATCGTGGTATGCCCGGCGATCATGGGAATGTGAATTTCAGATTTACGCAAAGGAGGATGAAAGGCTATGCATTTGCTTCAATCATTTTTGCGAGAGGATGACGGCATGGGAGTTGTGGAGGTGATTTTGATCATGGTTGTTTTGATCGCTATGGTGGTTATCTTCCGTGATCAAATAACGGCTCTCGTGGCAAGCATCTGGAAATCTATCAATCAAAGTGCAAAGAGCATTACGAATTAGCACGAATAAGGTTTTGGAAAGGAGGAGGACTATGCGTAATGACGGGAAGATAACGGTGTTTTTGAGTCTGATGATCAGTTGTTTATTGCTTCTGTGTGTGACTGCTCTTTCGGTCGCATCTGTCTCGATCGCAAGAGAAAAAGCAGCGATCGCTGTAAGGTCATCAATATCTTCTGTGAAGGCCATGTACAATCGATACATTTTCGATCATTACCATATTCTCCTCTTTGATAAGACGCTGGACGGTGCGGGTGAGGCCGCCTTAGAGGAGCAGATCGGTAAGGATCTGTCGGAAAATCTCGGCGATGCATTCGAGATTGAAACGGTCGCCGCCAGCAGTTTTTTTATGATCTGTGATGATGGTCTCTCCGATCTCAAGGATCAGATCGCGGAGGCTATGAAGTACGAAGCTGTCGATTACGGTGTTGATAAGCTACGTGAGAAAACCGGCGGAAAAGACGGCACGCTATCGGAGGAGGAACAGCAAAACCTCGAAGCTGCCGAGCAGGATCAAAAGGATGCGGAATCCGGCGAGGGCACTCCCTCGGAAGACGAAGGAAAAAAGCTTCCCGCCAAAGGGAAGAAAAAAGATCCGCGCAAGTTCACAAAGAAGCTGAAAAAAAGCAAGCTTCTGGAGATCGTAACGCCGGATACGCTTGAAGTAAACGCGGAAAAATACGACACCACAAACGGCCCGTCCTATACGGTCATCGGCTTTTTCCCCACCCTGCTTCGCTCGGACAAAAGCTTCAAGAGCATGTCGGAGCTTCGGCATGAGCTCGCGGAAAACAGTGGCTGGGATAACGCATTGGTCAGCGGAGGTCTTGCGGTCACCTATGCAAGAACCTTCTTTAACAGTGCAACCGACACAAAGAAAAACGAAGATACGGTGTTTGATTTCGAACAGGAGTATCTGATCGCGGGAAACCAATCGGATAAAGACAATCTGCAACAGACTGTCATAAAGATCTCTGCCATCCGACTGCCGCTTTGCTATGCCTGTCTGCTGAAGGACAAGTCGCGCATGGCGGAAGTGGAAACTCTCGCTACTGCTCTCACCTGGTATAACCCGTTACTTAAGGTTCCGGTCAAATACCTGATCGCAGGCTGCTGGTCCTATGTGGAAGCTATCGCCGAGACAAGATCTCTGCTTCACGGAAAACGACTGGGCTTCGTCAAAAAAAAGGACACCTGGGTGACCGAGCTTTATAATCTGTCCGCCACCGTCGAAAAAGATGTTCCGGAAAGTACGCGCGGGCTGGTCTACGAGGATTATCTGATGATCCTCATGGCAATGCAGGGCGATACACTATACTATCGCATGCTGGATCTGATGGAGTTTAACACAAAGCTTTCGCAGGAAAGCTTTGAAATGGAGAACGCCGCCTGCGGACTTACAGTGGATGCAAGGATCAATTTCCGCGGACAAACCTTTACTTTTTCGGAAACCGGAGAGTACTGACATCTGCTTTCAGCATATTCTTCACCGGTTATTCGCCATTACAATAACAAGGAAAGGAAGGCCGTTTCCCTACCCGGCCGGTAAGCAAGCGCGACCCGAGAAGAGTATGTTGAAAGGAGGTGCCGGACATGGAACGGAACAAAAGAAAAATGCGGAACAAAAACCGCGGCAGCATGACGGTGGAGGCGGCACTCGCCATGCCCTTGTTCCTGTTTGCCATGCTTGCCCTGTATCATATACACCAGTGCCATCTGGCACAGGCGGCAGTATATGAAGCCTGTGCGGAGGCAGCGGAATACACGGCAGAGTATGCCTTTGTCGGTAACGTTAACCCGCTGATCCCACAGCTTTGCTTTTCAAAATACATCGATGACGAAGCGCGGATCAAGCAATATGTCGCGGGTGGTGCATCCGGTGTCAGTTTTCTTCTGACCCACACGGAGGATGATTACCTTGTCCTGGAGGCAAGCTACCGGCTTCGAGTATCCGTTCCTTTTTTCCCCGTATTTTCCGGGAAACGACATGTAAAGATCCGTCAGCGGCTCTACGTGGGTGATACGGGAGGAAACGAGAATGAATCGGAAGATGAAACACGCGAAAAATACTGCTACGTGACGGACAACAGGGAAGTCTACCACCTTTCAAGAAGCTGCACGCATCTTCAGCTTTCGGTTCACGCGGTATCAGACCGGAATATATGTGAAAACATGGGGCTTGTCCCCTGTGCTTTCTGCGGCGGCATGGGCGGAAGCACCTATCTTGTCACCGACGAGGGAAACTGTTATCACAAAAACCCCGGATGCTCCGGATTAAAACGAACGGTGTACAGAGTACGTCGATCGGAGGTGAACGGGATCCCGCCCTGCGGGAGATGCGGACTTGAGGAGGGAGACTGACATGCAACGACCGAATAAAGGGAGTGCAACCTTAGAGGCGGTGCTCATCATGCCGATCATTCTTATTGTGATCGTCATGGTGATCTATCTGTTTTTTGACTGTATCAACGACAGCACCGTCAGAGCCAGGATGTATGAGCTGTTATATACTTACAGCGAAATGGAGGGGCCTATGGACGAAAACGTAAATGAAGCTGTAAATGACGTTCCGGTCGGAAGCGGAGAAAACAGCGCCGTTTGGGGGCGGGATAAACACGGGATCTACGTGAAAACCCGTGGCATGGAAATCTCAGCCAACGGCAGCTACGGCTATGTATCGGACTCGATGACCTACCGAACGGAATATGATCAGTGTGCGGACAGACTCAGGAGGTGGCAGTTATATGGAGATATACTCTGGGAGTGAGGATCTTGAAAACTACATGGATGTGGACTGCGGGAACATCCTTCTTCCGGGGCACCCCTGCGGTGGCTATAAGCTCCGCATGCTTCTGGAAAACGAACTTCCCCACGTGATCCGCCCGGTTCAGAATTCCATAGACAGAGAGCTTTACCTTCGATTTTATACGGGTAGCGCCGGCGTTCTTGCGAGGTTACTGCTCGGCATGAAACCGGACGGTGCATTTTTGAGACTGCTCTTAACGCAGCTGGCAGAATGTCTTCAGGCCTTGGAGAGTCATCTGCTCTCGCCCGAGGATCTGGTACTCTCTCCGGATTATATGCTCTACGACGTTAAAAACCGAGAGCTTCGGCTGATCTATGTCCCCGGGTACGGCGTGGATCTCAAAGAACAACTGAAGGTAGTGATGGAGCTTCTTCTGCGCAGGTTTGATCACAGAGACCGTGAGGGGATGGCGCTTTTGCTTGAGGTATACGATAAACTTGAAAGCGGTGCCGGGATGGAGGAACTATTAAGCCTGAAAGCGGGGGACGGAACCGATGAGCGGACTGCGGTTCCTGAGGGCAAGCTACAAGAACCGGCCGTCCGTGCGGAAACAGTCTGTCTCAATACTCCGAAAGAACAGTCCGCAGAAAAAACCACACGGGTCCTCCCCCTTGCCGACGAGGTTCCGGTGCACGAAAAAAAGGCATGGACACTCCGTGACGCATTCTTTTTTGCAAGCATCGGACTGATGCTCTTATTTATCACGCTCTTTTTTGCAAGCCACGGTGATCAGAAATATGTGATCCTCTGTATTGCCACACTGGTAGTCATCATCCTGCAAATGATCTTTTCCGCGGGAAAAGATCCGGAGGACGACACAGACGAAGAATCGCTGGAAAGGATCATGGAGCCTTACATTTCCTGTAGATCGAAATCTCCTGAGAAGCTGGTTCCTTTAAAGAGTGGCGGACTTCCGGAGATTGTGCTCAAGCAAGAGGAGCAGATCGTGATCGGTCGGGGGAAAAAGGAAAGCGACTACCGCCTGCCGAACGCACAGGTCAGCCGTGTGCATGCCGTGCTCCGAAAAAGCGAGGATCATCTCTTTCTCGTGGATCAGGGTTCCTCAAACGGAACCTTCGTCAACGCGGAGCGCGTCAAGCTGCATGAGGTCCGTGCCCTGATGCCGGGCGATGTTGTCAGCTTCGCGGGGGAGGAGTTTTTTGTGTCTTGACAAGTTCAAACACTGTCGCCTATAAAGTAAAACGCGGGCGGTACCTATCACATGAATAGGTACCGCCCGGTTTCGTATGGCATTTATAACTAATCAACCTTAGGCGGCTGATAGTTATCGGAAATAGTGCCGCACTCCTTGTACTCCTTGATGCGTGCCTGGATACGCTCCGACTGATCCAGGAGTCCGCTGATGGAGGCGTTGTGGTTTAAGTGATCGATCAGTGTGGCGATATACTTGGAAAGATCCGCCGATCCGTACCACGGTCTGGCAAAGAGATCGGGGTTTTGATATGTCACGTTTGTCGTAATCACCCTTTCTATTATACCACATTTATTCGCTTCGTCAAATATTTCTAATCCGCTTGTAAAAAGTCCGAAGGTTGCGAGGGCGAAAACCCGCTTTGCACCGCGGTCTTTGAGCTGTCTTGCTACGTCTAACATACTCTCACCGGAAGCGATCATGTCGTCTACAACGATCACATCCTTGCCGGATACGGAGTCTCCCAAAAACTCATGTGCCACGATGGGGTTCTTGCCGTTTACCACGGTGGTGTAATCGCGGCGCTTATAGAACATACCCACATCCACACCCAAATGGTTTGCAAAATAGATCGCGCGGTTCATGGCGCCCTCGTCCGGAGAGATGACCATCATGTTATCCTTGTCGAGCTTTAAGTCTGAGGTGGTCTTAAGCAGGGTCTTGATGAACTGATAGGTCGGCATGATGTTTTCAAAACCGTTTAAGGGGATAGCGTTTTGTACGCGCGGGTCATGTGCATCGAAGGTGATGATGTTGTCTACTCCCATAGACACTAGCTCCTGCAACGCGAAAGCGCAGTCTAAGCTCTCACGGCTGGAGCGCTTGTGCTGACGGCTCTCGTACAGGAATGGCATGATCACGGTGACACGGGAAGCCTTTCCGCCGATGGCTGCAATGACACGCTTTAAATCCGAGTAGTGATCGTCGGGTGACATCTTATTGGGCACGCCGCAGATCTTATATTCGATGTTGTGGTTCATCACATCCACCAAAAGGTAAACGTCATCACCGCGCACGCTCTCCTTTAAAGTGCCTTTTGCCTCGCCGGAGCCAAAGCGCGGGCACTGCGAGTTGACGATGTAGGTATCCTTCTGGTAGCCCGTAAAGGTGATGCTGTCCTTGTGCTCGTTCTGGCGGTCTCTCCTCCATTTCGCAATGTAAGAATCCACCTTCGCGCCGAGCTCGCGGCAGCTCTCAAGGGGGATGATACCGAGCTTTCCTACGGGTACATTGATGAGTTTGCTTGAATCAGGCATATTGGTTCCTCCGTTTTTGGTATCTTATATTATCTCCGTATAAATAGAATACGGTGTAATCCGCTATGATGCGCGACATCACGCGTTCCGTGTAGTTCTCGGAAAGCTGCTTTAACCCCAGGTTGGTGGAGATCAATGTGGAGCGTCCGAGCAGGATGCGACGGTTGATGAGCTCAAAAAACTGTGTGCGCACAAAGTCGTTGGTAAACTCCGTGCCGAGATCATCGATGATCAAAAGCTCGCAGTCAAAGAGCAGACCGTAGAGCTCCGAGAGACTGTTATCCTTTCCCATCAGGAACGGTCCGAGCAGCCGTTCAAACAACTCGTTGGAAGAAAGATACAGCACCGTGTGTCCCTTGTCAAGGATTTCCTTTGCAATGCAGTTGGACAGAAAGGTTTTACCGAGGCCTGTTTCGCCGTAGATCAGAATGTTTCCGTTCCCGCCGCCCGGCTTAAAATCACGCACAAAAGCCTTCGCATCGTGCAGCACCCCCGTGATATTTTCATAGGGGGATTTTGGCAACCCTTCCGCGGGCTCCTTGCTGTAGTACGTGGTGTCGAAGGTTTCGAAATTTTCTCTGTCTAATATATTAGTCAAATTGGATTGCAAATACAATCTGTCAATGAGCTTTTTTGTAAAGCAGCTGCATCGTTTGTCGTCGATGTAGCCGGTATCTTTGCAAAGAGGGCAGTCGTAGATAGGATCCAAGTAATCCTCCGGGTAGCCCGCCTCCTTTAAAAGGCTTCGGACCTCCGCGCTGTTTTGGCGATTTTCCTTTTGTACGGCTGCCTTGTTCTCGCCGGAGATGTCCTGCCCGCCGACCCTTGCACGCGCCGCGGCAAGGTACCGAAGCGCACCGCCCTCCGAAAGCTCCTTTACGCGCGGGAGTCTCTCGTAGACCTCATCTCTTCGCGCATAGGCAAGCCCCTTGTTCTTCAGGCGGGTATTCTCATATTCATGTAGGATGTCCTCGATCCGTAACGGGGTGTGATTCATCAGTTTTTACCTACCTGTTTGATGAAGAGCTGCTCCATCTCGGCAAGCTGATCATCGGTTTTTGTCTGTTTAAAGTTTTGGAAGCTGCTGATGTTACCGCCGGCATTTTTGCGGTCGGCCTTCTCCTGTGCCTGCTTTTTCGCATGAGTGGCATCGAGCGCCTCAACATCCTGCAGGGTTTCCACCTTGTTTTTGTGCCAGTCTTCCAGGATCCCGTTGATGTACGGGAAGTTTGCGGAGCCGGGACGTGTGAGGGAAGCCTTCCTTGCGGCGAGAGTCACCAGCTCATCGGAAAAGCCGAGGGTTCTCGTCCACTTGTCTATGAAGTCCATCTCCATATTCGTAGGGTAAGACCTGCGGATACCGAGCTCCTTGTAAATGGATTTTAAGAGACCCGTTACCATCTGGGAGTTTTCCTTTGCCTCGGTCAACGTGGTGATATTTTCCTTGTACCAGCCGATGGCAACCGCCTCCATGTAGCGGCAGTTCTTGTGATTTAACATGACGCAGTACTCGATCAGATACTCGAACAATGCCACGTCAAAGTGCAGCGTATCGTAGATGTACAGGAGGGTCTCCATATCCCGCGGTGAGATCGTTTTCGCAAACAAGGTCTCCACCTGATATACGATGTCCGCCCAATCCTCATCATGCTGCTTGTCCTCCACGGCTTCTTTGGAGAACTTCGGCTTTTCGGGAACTTCGCGCTCCTTCGGGAAGAGGGGTGTGATGGAAGCCTGCTTTTCGGGATGCTTCACCGCAGGAGCCTCCTGCTTGGTCACCTTTGCCTCCTCGGACTTTGCATCCTGGATACTTAAGATGGAAATGGCATCCCAGCCGCCGTCCGCCTGCCTGTGCGGCGCAGAGAGCGGGAGCAGCACAATGCCGGAGAGCTGTCCTCTGCCGTCATAGTTTAAGCGCAGTACATCCTTGCCGATCCAATATTTGATGGCACGACAGATGTCGTTTTCCGTCAGGTTAAAATGATCGGCGATCTGTGCCACCGTGATATTCGATTCCTTGTTCAAAAGCCGAACCAGGTAGAGGTATACCTTAACAAACTCGCCGTTTGCTTCGGTCATATAATAATCGATAAAAAAGTTCGATATAGAGGAATAGGTCTCGCAGTTTTCTGTTGAGATCGTAATCTGTTTCATAGTATAACCCGCTTTTCGTTTTTAGTTTTTTGCGTACATTACCCTTAACTCGTGTGCATTATAACACAGTCGAAACAAATTTCAACCGAACAGGCATTCCGCCGATCACGGGCAAAAAAAGTGGATAATGTGGGCAATGTGGACATAATCTTTTTTTCGAAATGCTCTGACGAAGAACCTATAAAAAGTGCGTTAAAACAAGCGAATTATGTTAACCGAAAACAAACAGACCACCCGTCATGTCTAATCGGGTGGTCATGTTGTTATTGTGGATAATTATTTTTTTAGGAGCATATCGCCCACACTGTCTATATTTCCGGCGCCCATAGTTATCAACAGATCATTTTTTTTGCAATTTTTTTCTGCGTAGTCGCGGATAGCTTCGAAGCTTCCCAAATATATGGCGTTTCCGCCGGCTTCATTGATCGCCTGTTCTAAGTCGCGGGAAGATACGGAACCGTCATCCTTCTCTCGTGCGGCGTAGATATCCGCAAGCAGTACGAAGTCGGCTGCGGTAAGAGCCTGCGCAAATTCCGGTAAGAGCGCCTTTGTCCGGGTATAAGTGTGTGGCTGAAAGCAAACGTACATGGATCCGTGCTTCGTGTTCTTTGCGGCAGCAAGGGTTGCTGCGATCTCGGTGGGATGATGTGCGTAGTCGTCGACTACGGTGACACCGTTTTCCGTGATGCCCTTTTGCTCGAAGCGCCGCTTTGCACTGTGGCACTTGGAAAGACCTGCGATACATCTCGTCCGATCAAGGCCGAGGAAGTCGGAGGTTGCGATGGCGGCAAGCGCATTGGTCACATTGTGCTCGCCCGTTACATTTAAGGAAATCCGCTCTGCCTCCTGTCCTTTTACGACCAGCGTAAAGGTCGGGTGTGAGCCCTCATCGTAGGTGATATCCTTTGCGCGATAATCGTTTCCCTCGGAAAGACCGAAGGTGACGATCCTTGATTTTACGTTTTGGGAGACATAGGCGGTGTGCTCCATGTCACCGTTTATCACGAGCAGTCCATCCTGCGGGAGCTTTTCCGCAAAGGTCTTGAACGAGTCTTTGATCTCGTCGATACCGCTGAAGAAGTCTAAATGATCGGCATCCACATTTAATATGATGCTGATGTAGGGAGAGAGTGCGTGGTAGCTGTTGGTGTACTCGCAGGCCTCCGTCACAAAGTAGTCCGTGTGGCCGACGCGGATGTTGCCCGCGATGGCGTCGAGCATGCCGCCGATGGAGATGGTCGGG
>CACZPL010000025.1 GCA_902783015.1 uncultured Lachnospiraceae bacterium | reverse complement strand
TTTCTCATCCGCAGATCTTGCGGAGGGTACCTATACGATCCGGGCAGGAAGCACGGAAGCAACCTTTGACATCAGTTCCGTCACCACCTCCGTCGGAAACGGCGGAGGTTTCGGCGGAGGCAGGCAGTACGGTGGCTTCGGCAGAGGAATGCAGGACGGAGAACTGCCGGAGGAGATAGATCCGGACAATATGCCGAAGATGCAGGACGGGCAGACGCCTCCGAATTTCGGTGACGGGCAGATGCCTCCGGATATGAGCGGTGAAGACCGGGACGGACGCCGGAAAAAAGAAAAGCAGGAGGCTGACACGGAAGTCAATTAGGGAAGGGGGACATCGTACGCGGTGTCTCTTTTTTCGTTGCTTTTTCGGGGGTGAATGGTTATAATAATCTTTTGAGTAAATTAAAGGAAAAAGGAAACGAAGGAAATGAATCAGACAGAACAGATCACCGAAAATCCGCTAGGGACGGAACCCGTCCGCGGGATGATGCTGAAGTTTGCCATCCCGAGCATCATCGGCATGCTGGTGGCGGCACTGTACAATATCGTAGACCAGTTATTTATAGGAAACTATGTAGGCGAACTCGGAAACGGTGCGACGAACATCGCATTCCCCTTTACCACCGCCTGTCTTTCTTTGTCGCTCCTGTTCGGTATCGGCGGAGCCTCCTGCTTTAACCTTTCCATGGGCAGGGAGGAATATGATAAGGCACCCTATTTTATCGGTAATGCCCTCGGTATGCTGGTAAAATGCGGCCTTGTGATCACGCTGATCACGGAGCTGTTCCTGACGCCGCTCTTAAACTTCTTCGGGGCATCGGAAAACATCCTGCCCTACGCACAGGAGTATGTGCGTGTGACAGCGATCGGCTTTCCCTTTTTGATGCTCACCACCGGCGGCGGACACCTGGTGCGTGCGGACGGAAGTCCGCGCATGGCCATGATCTGCAATATCACCGGTGCCATCATCAACACCTGCCTGGACGCGCTCTTTGTCATCGTGTTCGGCTGGGGAATGTTCGGGGCGGCGCTTGCCACCATCATCGGGCAGATCGTCTCCGCCATTATCGTGATCCGTTATTGCATGCACTATAAAACCGTGAAGCTGGAGGCGAAGCATTTTAAGACCTCCGTTTCTTATATCATGCAGATCGCAGCCGTCGGCATGGGCTCCTTCTTTAATCAGGTGGCCATGATGGTGGTGCAGATCTTGCTGAACAATCAGCTCAAAAAGTACGGCTCACAGTCCCCCTACGGTGAGGATATCCCCTTGGCCGTAGCCGGCATCGTCATGAAGGTGGCACAGATTTTCTTCTCTGTGGTCATCGGGATCGCTCAGGGTACCCAGCCGATCGAGAGCTTTAACTACGGCGCAAGAAAATATGACCGTGTGCGCGAGGCCTATAAGCTTGCAATCATCTACAGCGGTATCATTTCGCTGATCGCCTTTGCGTTGTTCCAGCTTGTGCCACGCGGGATCCTGAATCTGTTCGGGCGGGACAATTCCGAGTTGTATTACGAGTTCGGGATCAGTTACTTCCGCGTGTTTTTGTTTTTCATCTGCCTGAACTTTATCCAGCCCATCACGTCCACCTTCTTTACCTCCATCGGTAAGGCGTTTAAGGGCGCGATCCTCTCGCTGACCAGGCAGATCATCTTTTTGATCCCGCTTATGCTGATACTTCCCCTTTCCATGGGGATCGACGGTATCCTGTATGCGGGTCCGATCTCGGATTCCCTGGCGATCATCGCCAATGTGACAATGGCGATCGTGGAATTCAAACTAATGAAGAAGCTTGAAAAATCAAGGGCCTAAGGAGTAAACTTCCGTATGGAATATTTTAAGATCGGCTATTTTCTATATCTGCTTCCCGCAGGACTGATCCTGTATCAGCTTTGCCCGCGGCGTTTTCGTTATCTGACGCTTCTCCTTATGAGCCTGCTATATATGAAGCTGTTCACCCGCGCAAAGATCATGCTGTTTACCTTTGCGGCGACATTGATCATATACGGGTGCGGACTTTTGATCGCGCATTTAAAGAAGACCGGAAAGGACAGACTAAAAGGCCTTGACAAGGACGAAAAGAAGCTGGTTAAGGCTAAAAATAAGCGCAGGGAAAAGGCTGTCTGCGCCTGCGGGATCCTGCTTGTGCTTTTCATCCTGCTCTATCTGAAATACTATAATTTCTTTGCGGAAAATGTGAACGGCATAAGCGGAAGAGAGCTGCTTCGCATGAAGGACCTGATCATGCCGCTTGGCATCTCCTTCTATACGCTCTCCGCCATCGGCTATCTTGCGGATGTGTACTGGGAGAAGGTCGAGGCGCAAAAGAACCCGCTCAAGCTGTTGCTTTTCATCATGTTTTTCCCGACCATCATGGAAGGACCGATCATGCCCTATACGGATGTGCACGAGGAGATGTTTGCGGGAAAACCGCTCAATACGGATAATCTCGCGCAGGGCTATATCCGCATCTTCTGGGGACTCTTTAAGAAGATCGTGATCGCGGACAGATTGTATCTGATCGTGAAGGAACTGTTTACGGCCTACGAAAACTACAGCGGAGCCTATATCGCCGCGGCTGCGATCATCTATACGACGCAGCTTTACATGGAGTTTTCGGGTTGCATCGACATCGTGATCGGAAGCGCAAAGCTCTTCAATATCACCCTGCCGGAGAACTTCCGTCAGCCCTTCCTGGCAAAGGATGCCTCGGAGTTTTGGCGCAGATGGCACATGTCGCTCGGCGTGTGGTTTAAAAATTACATCTTCTATCCGGTGTCCATGTCAAAGCCCGCAAAGAAGCTCAATAAGCGGGCCGGAAAGCAGGCGAGCGCGGCATCAAAGCATCTGACCCATGTGCTGGTGTCTGCCATGGCGCTGCTCCCGGTGTGGCTTTCCAACGGTCTGTGGCACGGTGCGAGATGGACCTATATTTGTTACGGTATTTACTATTTTGTGATCATCCTGCTGGAGGTATCTCTGGAGCCGCTCCGCGCAAAGGCTGTTGCCGGACTTCATATCACGGATGAAACCGTGTGGTACAAATGGGTTCGTCGTGCAAAGACCTGGCTCATCATCTTCACCGGAGAGCTTTTCTTCCGTGCGGATTCCTTAAAGCAGGGCTTTGCTATGTACCGCTCCATGTTCGGAAAGTTTTCGATTCCGGAGCTGTTCCGCGGCAGCTTTATGTCTATGGGATTAGACATTTATGACTGGGCAGCGGTGGCATTGGGTCTTATTACGGTTGCTGTGGTCGGATATTTCCGCGAAAAACATACGGATCTTTCGGACTTTGTCGCAAAGAGAAGACTGCCGCTTCGGTGGGCTGTGTATATCGGCCTGATCCTGGCAGTGATCATGCTCGGTGCGTACGGGCCCGGACACGAGGAGGTGGATATGATCTATGCAGGATTCTAAATCTGCCTTCAATAAACAAAAAACCATACAAACCGTCGGCTTCTTTACATTGCTTGCGGTCATACTCGCCGTGCTGAACCTGGTTTTTGATCCGTTACGCCGGGATATGCTGGAGTACGTCTCCGAGCGCGATAATTATTACTTAAGCCTTCTGCAGGAGCCGGAGGATACGGTGGACATCCTTGCCATGGGGGACAGCCTCTCCTACGGCATGATCGACACCATCGACTTCTGGGAGCAGGAGGGCTACACCTCACACATCGTGGGGCAGGCGGGACAGGTGGTGCCCGAGACCTACTACGAGCTAAAGAAGCTGATGAAAACACAGTCGCCGAAGCTTGTGATCATCGAGACCCACATCATGATCTACGAACCGATCACGGAGCTTTACGAGACGGAAAAGCAGTTTTTGTACAGCACAATTCCGGTGACCAAGTACCACGAGCTTTGGAAGGTGATGCTGGGAAAGAAAGACAGCGTGATGCGCCCGCATTTTAAGGGATTTGAGATGCGCGGAAAAGTGTACCCCTACAGCGGTGAGGAATATATGCAGGACACGGGAGAGACGCGCAGGATCGGCGGGCTTTCAAGGTTCTACATGAAAAAGCTGAAGAAGCTTTGCGATGAAAACGGGGCCGAGCTTCTGCTGGTGAGCCTCCCCTCACCGAGCAACTACAGCTACGCGACGCATAAGGGGTTCGCGGAGCTTGCGGAGGAACTGCAGGTTTCCTATATCGACATGAATCTGATGATCGGGGAGCTTGACATTGACTGGAACAAGGACATGCAGGACGGCCCGGATCATTTAAACTACGACGGAACAAAAAAGGTGAGCACATATCTGCGCGCCTATATCAAAGAGCACTATGACATAGAGAGCAGAACAGATGATGAGCGAGTGAGGGATTGGAATGAACAGGCAGAAAAATACAAGAAATGTGCTGGAATACCTTGAGCAAAGCGCGGGGAGACTGCCGGACAAGACGGCGGTGATCGATGATAAGACAAGCTGTACCTATGCGGAGCTCCTTGCGGATGCACAGGCCATCGGGGCATATTTGACTACTCGAATAGACACCTGCAGGCCCGTGGCAGTTTATATGGATAAAAGCGTGGATACGCTGAAGCTCTTTTACGGTATCGTGTACGCGGGCTGTTTTTATACACTGGTGGATCCCGGCTTTCCGAAGGACCGCGTACGAGGGATGCTTTCCGTGCTGGACCCGGCCTTTGTATTTGCACAGGAGGATCGCGTGGAAACACTGGCTGAACTCGGGTTTTCCGACAGGACCGGAGATTTGACGGGCGGCTTGGAGGAGGTACTTCGCGCCGGACGGGATATTCTTGAAAAAGATCAGGCGTGTCTGGAGCGCGTTCGGAAAGCGCATATCGATACAAATCCGCTTTACTGCAATTTCACCTCGGGTTCCACGGGGATTCCGAAGGGCGTGCTGGTGGGACATCGTTCGGTGATCGAGTTTATCGAGTGCTTTACGGAGCTCTTTGATATTACGGAGGAGGATGTGATCGGAAATCAGGCCCCGTTTGATTTCGATGTCTCCGTGAAGGATATCTACAGTGCGGTCTCGCTCGGTGCCACGCTGGTCATTATACCGAGAAGCTCCTTTATGTTTCCGAATGCCGTGGTGGATATGCTCGAGAAACACGGCTGCACCACGCTGATCTGGGCGGTGTCGGCCTTAACGCTTTTGGCAAGGCTCCACGGATTAAAATACAAGGTTCCGGCGAAGGTAAACAAGATCCTCTTCTCCGGGGAACAGATGCCGGTCAAGATGCTGAACGTGTGGAAAAGCTATCTGCCGGATGCAACCTACGTGAATTTATACGGGCCCACGGAGATCACCTGCAACTGCACCTATCACGTGCTCGACCGTGATTACGAGGACGGGGAGAAGCTGCCCATGGGCGGCGCTTTTCCGAATGAAAAGGTATTCCTGCTCTCGGATGACGATAAAGAGATCGGACCGCAGCAGACCGGGATCACCGGAGAGCTTTGCGTGGCGGGCACGGCGCTTGCCATCGGCTATTATAAAAATGAGGAGGCCACGGCGAAGGCCTTCACGGACAATCCGCTGGTGCCGGATTTTCCGGAACGGATCTACAGGACCGGAGATCTTGCGTATTACGGGGAGGACGGCCTGCTCTATTTCGCGGGCAGAAAGGACTTCCAGATCAAACATATGGGACACCGCATCGAGCTTGAAGAGATCGAGCGAAGCCTGGGCGCGGTCTCTCTTGTGGAGCGCTGCTGCTGCTACTTTGATGAGGCAAAGGGCAAGGTGATCGCCGTGTATGAGGGCGGTGAGGACAAGCGGCAGATCATAGATGAGATGAAGGAGAAGGTGCCGGAGTACATGGTGCCGAACCGTTTTGTCAGGGTGGACGCGCTGCCGCTCACCAAGAACGGCAAGGTGGACCGAAAGGCAGTCAGGGAGATGTAAATGAACGATAAAAATATAGTTGAAATCATTGATAACCACGGCACAAGCGCCTACATTTTCGAGATCGAGGCTTTTGCGAAGCGCGCGGCCCTGATCCGTAAGTATTTGGGCGGGGATACGGGCCTTTGCTACGCCATGAAGGCAAATCCGTTTTTGGTCGGCAGCGTGTCTAATTTGATAGACAGAATCGAAGTCTGCTCCCCCGGAGAGTACGAGATCTGCATGGCGCAGGGCGTGGCTCCGGAGAAGCTGATCGTGTCGGGAGTAAACAAGACGGAGACCTCCATGCGCAGGATCCTTTCACTCTCCGGCGGAAAGGGCATCTTTACCCTGGAGTCGGAAAACCACTACGATATCCTGTCTCGCCTGACGGCGGAGATGAAGCTGACGATCACCGTTTTGGTGCGTCTTTCTTCGGGGAATCAGTTCGGCGTGGATGAGAAAACTCTGATCTCCCTGCTTTCGCGGGTGAAGGATGATCCGCATATGGAGCTCTCGGGAGTGCATTATTTCTCGGGCACACAGAAAAAGAAGGCAAAGATCGAGAGGGAGCTTGCGCGGTTAAACGATCTCTCCGATGTACTTGTAGAGCGGTTCCCGGCGGAAACCTTAGAGCTTGAGTACGGACCGGGGCTTTCCGTATCCTATTTCCAAAACGATTCGGAAAAGGAACTCTCGGAGGCAGACCCCGAAAAACAGCTTTCCGTGCTTGTCGATAACCTTGCGAAATTACGTGAAAAAGGGTATTATAAGCATATTACGGTGGAACTCGGACGATTCCTGGCCGCGGAGTGCGGAACCTATGTGACGCGCGCCGTGGATGTGAAACGCATGGAGCACGGAAACTTCGTGATCGTGGACGGCGGCATTCACCAGCTTTCCTATTACGGACAGATGATGGGCATGAAGCTGCCGCATATGCAGGTGCTTCATAAGAAGGATACAGGCTACGAATGCGAAAGTATCACATCCGACACGGAAGGAAAACAAAGCTTTATTATCTGCGGGTCGCTTTGCAGCATTAATGACGTGATGATCCGCGATCTTCCTGCATCGGACTTGAACGAAGAGGATCTGTTGGTCTTCGAGCGCTGCGGGGCCTACTCCATGACGGAGGGCATTGCTCTTTTCCTATCGAGAGAACTGCCGCACATATTTATAAGAGAACAAGACGGAACACTCGTGCACAAGCGTGCATTGACAGAGATAAACTATTTAAACGGAGGATCATAAACAATGGACGAACTTTTAGAAATCTTAGAGGACCTGGCACCCGGAACGGATTTTGAAACCTGTACCACTCTGATCGATGACCACATTCTGGATTCCTTTGCAATCCTTTCTCTGGTGTCGGAGATCGAGGATGCTTTTGATGTGGAGGTTTCGCCGGCGGAGCTTGTGCCGGCAAACTTTAATTCCGCAAAAACACTTTGGGCCATGATCGAGCGTCTGCAGGCGGAAGGATAGAAGCGAAGGAGAACGAATATGTATTCAACCTATATCACAGAGGATAATTTCGGATATTTTGCTCCCATCATCCCACCGGATGTACAGGAACGCGCGGATATGCTGATCGGTTGTCTGGATGATGAGGATCTTGCATGCGGCGTATGCGGCCTGATGATCGATGAGAATGTCTCCTTTGCCAAGATCCTGTGGATCTACGTGTCACCGGAGAGCAGACGCATGGGAGCCGCGGATTCCATGCTGCATCTGGTATACGAGATTGCGGAGAATCTGGAGATCGATCATATAGAGATTGAGTATTTCCGGACGGGAGAGACGGAGGTTACCTACGCTTTATTCGAGGGTCAAGGGTTCCTGGAAGCAGATGCGGATGAATGTTTGCACGAGTATACGGCGCCCATCCGGTCCTTTAAGGAAAAGGTTCCGCAGACCGTGAAGCTGTCCGAAGGGAATAAGGTTGTATCTCTGGCAAATACCACAGCCAATCAGTGGACGGTATATGACGAGTTTCTGGAACAGCTTGTGGAGGATGGTGAGCCCTTTGTGGTGCCGCCGCTTTCTAAGGAGCAGTATCATCCGGAGTTTTCTTCCGTTTTGCTGGAGGGCGACAAGATCGTGGGCTGTGTGATGATCGCTGCGGAGGAAACCGCCGAGGGCGTGATCGATGTAGAGTATGTGCGCATGGAGGGTGGAAATGTAAAGAATCTGCTCGCCGTTCTTTCGAGAAGCTTATATAAAATGGAAAAGGCCTATGACGAGGAAAAACTTTTGCGCATGGTGGCCGCGGGTGAGGACGGAGAGAAGCTCATCACCGGCCTGTGCGGGAAGGATGCGCAGATCCGGACCTCAACCAGACAGTATTATGTGATGTAGGATACAGGGGGACGGTTCTTTTGTCCCCACGGTTCTCGGGGACAAAAGAACCGTCCCCCTGTCTGTGTGTGTATCTTGTGTGACATTTTGTATAGTAAACTGTGCTCAATTCAGAAAAACAAGTTTACGGAGGTAAAAAAAATGGATAACAACTTTGACAACAGTCTGTTAAATATCAGCGTCGATGAGAAGGAGGTCAACAAGGAGCAGGAGCAGTACAGATCTGATGATCTGATCTCCGACGGGCTTCAGGAAAAGGCATCGGAATTCAAGTCCCAGATTGTTCTTGATGTCATGAGAATGAAGGAAAAAAACGGCGGTGTGCTGAATCCCATGAACGCATCGGGCAATGTCAAGGCGCTTCAGAACAGGAAGTACAACAACTTCTACAGGGATACGAAGGCACAGGCCAACGTGTTTGCCACGATTCCGAAGCGGGATGTGTTTACGGATGGCGGGTTTTCTCAGACAAGTGTTTTAAGCGCAGGTGTGAAATACAGCGACGGTAAGATGCGTATAGCGGACGCAACATACTGGAAAGAATATAATCATATCGTACAAAACACCACGAGCAGTAAGTTTGCCTCCAAGGATGCCAATATCAGGAGCAAGATCGCCAAGCTGAACAAGCGCTGGGACAAGCAGGCCGCAAGCAGAAAGGCAACTGCGAAGGACCTGATGGATAACAGCAAAAAGATGAGAAAAATCCAGAACAGCATACTGGAGGATGACGAAAAGACTTCCCGATTCTTTACGAGAATGAACGCGAAGGAAAGAGAAGATTATGGCAAAAATCCCGCAAAAATATCCGCGTGTGTGAAGAAGGCAAATGAAATCATGAATAAACGGTTTCATCTCGGAAGCTTTCAGCGGGCAGAGGATATCCTGAAAGGATATGGGAAGCTTATGGAGATGAAGCCGGGTCTTCATAAATTCGTGAATGAGACAACAAAGTTTGAATTAGGAAATTTCGGCAATTCTGCAAAGTTGGTGGAAGCAGCAAAAAAGAAGATTGAGAAACTCGGCAAGCTGGAAACTCTTTTGAAGCCGGCGGTTCAGCAGATTCAAAAACACGGCGAGATTCCGAAAGCGGACAGAGAAAAGCTGTTTGACGGCTTAAGCAAGATGATGGGCAAGAACATCCTGATC
>CACZPL010000024.1 GCA_902783015.1 uncultured Lachnospiraceae bacterium | reverse complement strand
GAACAACGATCAGCTGGCGATGTTTCGCAGAAAGCATTGCGGCTTCGTATTCCAAAGCATTTATCTCTTAGATAATATGAATGTGTTCGACAATATCATGACGGGCGCACTGGTTGTACAGAAGAATTCACCGGAGCTTAACGCCCGCGTGAAGGAATTGCTGAACAGTGTTGGGATCACGGAAAAGCTGTGGAAGAAATATCCGAATCAGCTGTCCGGCGGCGAGTGCCAAAGGGTCGGTATTGTGAGAGCAATCGTCAACGAACCGCAGATACTTTTCGCGGACGAGCCCACCGGAGCCTTGGACTCATCCTCAGGGCAGGATGTGTTAAATGTGTTCACCGGGCTTCACAAGAACGGACAGAGCATCGTGATGGTAACGCACGATATCAAGACAGCGCTTCGAGGATCCAGAGTAATCTATCTTCGTGACGGCGGCATCGTGGGAGAACACAGAATGCCGGATTACGAAACCGATGATAAAACCAAGCGCAGGGAGTCCTTGCAGAATTTCTTAAACGAGATGGGATGGTAGATCATGAAGAGAATTTTGAGATTGTCACTTGCAAATATAAAAAAACATAAAAAAGAATCAATCCGCCTGGCAATCCTTTTGCTCTTTGCGGTGGTGCTCTTTCCGGCGGCTGTTTCATCGATCTTTGGGATCGGGAAGATCACACCGGCTATGGTAAAGGAAAGCGGATGCTATAAGAATTTTGTACAGATCAACCAGGAGTATTATTCGGACAGGTATCTGGCTTTTTTCGAGAACGATCCGCGCGTTGATGACTTCAACCATACAAGCCTGGTGACGGATGTACTTAAGGTAAAGGATTATCCCGAAAAGGGTGATGCCGATCTCTTTGACATAAGTTTCGTCCCGGAAAGCGGTGAACACAGGATGGAAGCCTTTACGACGGATGCCGACTTTTCATCGGCGGAGCATCCGATCGTGTTAGATAATTCGAATAAGGAAACGCTCGGTGTAAAGGCAGGAGACGAGATCACTATCTGCCGTGAGGATAAGGAGTTTACATTTACGGTCGTCGGATTTTATGAGTCCGGAATATGGAACTTCGGAACCAAGGCAGTTGTCACAGATGACGATTTCTCATATCTTGAAAACTATATGGAACGTTACGAGATGATCGGTCTTAACACGGCGGAGAATACGGATAACACAGCCCTTCTTACCGAGTTTAAAGAATTTGTGGAAGAAGCTTCCGTAAACGATGTTTCCACGGCGATGTACACCATAACCTATGAAGATATGGCTACGGACAACACCTTGAATATGGCCTTGCTAAGCATCGTTATAGCCATCATGTCGGGCGTAATCGTGATCTCGATCATGATCATGATCCGCTTTCGTATCGTGTCGGACATCAAGGAACAGATCGTATCCATCGGCGTTTTGGAAGCCATCGGGTACACCTCCGGTCAGATTGCGTGTGCTTATGTTCTTGAGTATGTTTTGATCGCGCTTTTTGCCATAGTGATCGGAATTCTTCCGACGGTATTTATGACAAGCTTTCTTTTGAAAAATGCGGCGAACACGATACACTACGGTGGATCCGTACCGGTGCCCCTTTTGCCCATGATGATTTGCACGGCGGCAATATTGATCTTTGTGGCGTTGGTTGCCATGAGCCGTGCGCGCTCGGTGAGAAAATACCCGCCGGTACTTGCCTTTCGAAAGGGCATCGAGACACATAGCTTTAAAAAGACGGTGCTGCCACTGGAAAAAACAAGGGGAAACATACATATAAGACTGGCATTGAAGGAGTTCCTGCAGGGTGCGAAGAACCAAATCGGACTTTCCGTGTGCATTATGGCATGCACCATAATGGTGATCTTAAGCTTTATGATCGGAAGCTTCTTCAGCAACACAGACAGGATATTAGGAAGTGTATGCGGACACGAGCTTTGCGATATCCGTATTGAAGCGGTAGGAGACATAGAGCCTGAAAGCTTTGCGAAGGAGCTTGAGGACTTGCCGGAGGTTTCTCAGGTGCTTCTTCCTGCGGCAGGCCTTGGTATAAAGGAAAGCGATTCGGATACTTCGATGAATTTAGAAGTTTATGAGGATTACGAGAAAACCTCAACGATCATATTAACCGAAGGGCGTCTGCCCGAGCATGATAACGAAGCCGCGCTTTCTGTGCAGGCAGGGAAAAGGATCGGGGCAGATGTGGGAGATACGGTGACGCTCGAGTACGGAAGGGTTAAGAGAGATTATATAATCACCGGAGTCGTTAACTCCGCGGTAGACCCGGTAACTGCTTATCTTACAACGACCGGTTTCAAGCGTATGAACCCGGCTTACACACCTTCGACCTTCGACATTTATCTGAATGAAGGTGTCGACAGGAACGCATTTGCGGATATGTTAAAGCAGCGTTACGGACGCGAGATCGCTGAGTATAAGGATGATGAGGTGACGGGCGATACCTTAGAGGAGCGTATCAGAAGCGCCGCTAATATCAAGATGTCAAAGGCTATGACGGAAAAGGGCGTCAGCTATATGGAGTATGCGATTCGTGTGGGTGATAAGCTCATAACCGGAAGTACCTCTGCAATGAAGATTAAAAAGCTGACCTTTGTGCTTAAGGAAAACAAGGAGATCGCTGATGTGCTCTGCGTTTCGTTTGCAGGAATTGCAGTCATCATGATGGTTATATCCGCTATCGTAGTATCGTTGATGCTTTCGATCCTTATGGCATCAACCATCAGAAAGCAGTATAGGGAGCTCGGCATTATGAAGAGTATGGGTTACACCTCAAAGGAGCTGATGTTCCAGATGGCATTTCGTATCATACCGGTTGCGGTTCTCGCCGTAGCGATCGGAACGGGAATTTCCATGCTGCTGATGGGTGTTGTGGATGCATTTGTTGCAAAGATATCGGTATCTCTGTTCACGGTTTTGATCACGGATATCGCAATCCTGGCCTTTTGCTTCATCAGCGCGTATATAAGCGCAAGAAGGATCAAAAAGATTTCTGTATATGAGTTGATCACGGAATAAGGAAAGTGGGAGATGACGACATGATAAAAAAGATCAGCAAATTTTTCACGATAATGATGCTCGGTACAGCGATGGCATGCAGTGCAACTTCTGTCTGTGCAAAAGCAGCTTCGATGAAAGATGTGAATGAAATAAATGAGATGGATAAAACCTCGGCGGAGGAGAATGACAGACAGTGCCTGAGTATCGGTTCCGTGAGCAAGGTCTATACCGTGACAGCTGTGATGCAGCTTGTTGACCTTGGAAAGGTGGATCTCGATGCGCCGGTGACGGATTACATTCCGGAGTTCGAGATGGCGGATGAAAGATACAAGGATATCACAGTAAAGATGCTGATGAACCATACCTCAGGGCTGATGGGAAGCTCCTATGGCGCGGGATTCTTGTTTGACGATAAACGAGAGGATTACCACGATGAGTTCCTGAGCAGACTTCGGACACAGCGATTAAAGTATGAACCGGGAGAGTTTAACTGCTATTGTAACGATGGATTTACACTGCTTGAGATCCTGGTTGAGCGCGTAAGCGGGATGACATTTACGGAGTACATGGAAGAAAAAATCTGCGAACCGCTTTCACTTGAAAACACGGGCAGTGTGTGGAACATGGGATTGGAAACACAGGTGCCGATCTATGTAAACGGCAACACGAAGCTTGCGCATGAGAGTGTGCTCCCGATAGGCGCGGGCGGTATCCTGTCTGATGCAAAAGATGTATGCATTTTCGGTTCGTCGTTCTTTAAGGGGAACGATATACTGCTTTCCGAGCAGGCAAAGCAGGAGATGGCGAAGGATAACCGAACGGGATACAGTGTGGATAATTTCGGTTTAGGCTGGGATACGGTAGGAAAGACGGACTATGAAAAGGCGGGCGTGACAGTGCTTTCAAAGGGCGGAGATACCTTCTATCAGAACTCGAGTCTGGTGGTTGCGCCGAATGAGAAGATCAGCGTG